>JBEEMU010000066.1:0-2715 GCA_041192485.1 Bacteroidota bacterium
ATCGTTTCCACGTCTGGTTTTTAGCTAAAAACGCGCAAATCATTTATATCCGACAAGCGCAGCGAAAAGACCGCGTTCTTATCGGAAAAGAAACCTTGACCGCCGCACAGGAAAGTACACCCTAATGAAAGTCGCCGCAGTCCGTAAAAAAAGTTATCTTTTTAAAAAATCCGTCGTATATTTGCGTTCATTTTTAACGATTAACTACTCCAATGAAATACCTTTTTTTCTTTGCGGTGCTAACTATCGGTTTGTTTTGCTCAAGCTGTCAACGGCAACTGCCGCCTTCTCGTATTACGAGCGAAAAGGGCGTAAAGCAAGTCGTGGTTTGCTTGGCTCCGAACGAGAATATAAATGGGGCGGTTTTGCGCGTATTTAATTGGGACGAAAAAAAGGGTTGGCAATCGCAAAGCGACTATATAAAAGTGCGTATCGGGCGGAATGGCCTAGGCTGGGGCAAGGGCTTGCACCCCGAAAACTTTAATACTTCGCCGCTAAAAAAAGAAGGCGACGGAAAGGCTCCGCAAGGCATTTTTTCGCTCACGCAAGTTTTTGGCTACAGCGAAAAACCTGCCGCCGCTTGCAAAATGCCCTATCTAAATGCCACAAATTCAACGCTTTGCATTGATGATGTCAATGATATTCACTATGGTAAAATTATTGACACGAAAACAACGCCTTCGTCAGACAAGTCGCATGAATTGATGCGCCGAAGCGATAGTTTATACTTATTTGGCATCGTAGTTGATTACAATCAATCAGCAGTAGAAAAAGGAGCGGGGTCTTGCATTTTTTTGCATATAAAAACCGCCGACAATCAACCTACTTCGGGCTGTACCGCCATGAGTCGCGCCGAATTACTTAGCGTCATAGCCGTACTCGACCCTGCAAAAAAACCCGTTTTACTCCAATGTTCCCTCGCTAATTATCCTGCTTTAGCAACCTATTACGGGTTGCCTGCCGATTGGAATTTGCTAACGATAAATAAGTAGTTCTATTACTATTTGATAATGCTGCCTGTTTATTTTATCGGCAATTAATTTATTTTTTTGAAATACATCATTCACAATCATTCACAATCATTCACAATCATTATCAGATGAAAAAAATACTTTTCCTCCTTTCTACCGCTGCGGCTTTAACCCTGGCGGCTTGCTCGCATCATTGCGACGGAAAATGTGACGCTGCAAAATGCACCGACCCGAATTGTCCACATAAAAAAGAAGCGGCGGCAACCGTAGCCGATTCTACGAAAAGCATAGCGGCAGCAGCCTACGACTGCCCGATGCACTGCAAAGGCGCAGCGTCCGACAAACCTGGCACCTGCCCTGTATGCAAAATGGATTTAGTAAAAACAAAATAATAGCATGAAACCATCTTTACCTTCGGGTTTCCGCGACTTTGCGCCAGACGTATTGCGCAAGCGGAATTATATCTTTGACACCATAAAAAAAGTATTCAACACCTTTGGCTACGACCCGATAGAAACGCCTTCCTTAGAAAACCTCAACACCCTGACGGGAAAATACGGCGAAGAAGGCGACACCTTATTATACAAAGTATTGAATAGTGGCGATTTTTTGCGCAAAGCAAAAAATATAGACAATTACTTGCGCTTAATACCCGAAATTTGCGACCGCGGAATGCGCTACGACCTCACCGTTCCGTTTGCGCGTTATGTGGTGATGAATCAAACGGCGATTAGTTTCCCGTTTAAACGCTCGCAGATACAACCCGTTTGGCGTGCCGAACACACGCAGCGCGGACGCTATCGCGAATTTTATCAATGCGATGCCGACGTGATTGGCAGCACGAGTTTGGTGTATGAAGCCGAATTGATACAAATTTATGACACGGTTTTCAGCCACTTAAAACTGCCTGTTGTCATCAAAATCAATAATCGAAAGATTTTGGGGGGCGTTGCCGAAATTGCAGGCATTCCTGACAAAATGCAGTTGATGGCCACAGCTATCGATAAATTAGATAAAATTGGTTTGGACGGCGTAAAACGCGAATTGCAACGTTTTGAAATAGACGAACCCGCCCAGAATATTATTTTAAGTTGTTTAGAAATAAGCAATTTGCAAGACCTTGCAGTAAAATTTGCGCCAAGCGAAACAGGTTTGAAGGGCATCGCAGAAATGCAAACCGTTTTGGAGCGCAGCCAAAAAGCGAGTTTGACGAATGTCTTGGAATTTGAGATTACCCTGGCACGTGGTTTAAGCTATTATACAGGTACTATTTTGGAGGTAAAAGCCCGCGATATTGCCTATGGAAGCATCGGCGGCGGCGGCAGATACGACGACCTAACTGGTATTTTTGGCTTGAAAGGCGTGTCGGGCGTGGGCATTTCATTTGGTGCCGACCGTATTTATGACGTGATGGAAGAAGCTGGTTTGTTTGCAGACACGGCAAAAACAGCCCTGCGCGTATTGTTTTTGCCGATGACCGAAGACGCTGTTGATTTTTGTTACGAAACAATGACTGCTTTGCGTCGCAAGAATATCGTTTGTGAGATGTATCCAGATGCCGCAAAATTTCAGAAACAAATGAAATACGCAAATGCTCGCGAAGTACCGTTTGTAGCGATTATTGGCGAAGACGAGCTGGCAGCAGGCGAAATAACGCTTAAAAACATGGCTACTGGCGCACAAGAGCGCATCAAAACTGCCGATTTGAGTACTAAAATTTATTAATAAAAAATGAAAAATTCAA
>JBEEMU010000067.1:0-2721 GCA_041192485.1 Bacteroidota bacterium
CACGATGGCTTTTTAACCTTTCAGATTAAGCAGCCATGGCATACTGAGTATCGCCAGTTGAATTAAAGGTTGTATGCAGGTTTAACGAGCATGACATACTTGGCTCGGCGTGCTTACTTAACGACCGCTTTCTTGTCGATTCCGGTCAGCCCCTAAACGTTCTCTTATTTTTAAAAATTTAAAAAAATCAAGCCATTAAAAATGAGAAGAAAATTTAGTAATAGTAAAAATGGTCTATTACTCTCTCTAATTCGGTGCAAATTTACGCCTTTTTTCCGAAATAAAAAAATTATTTTCACTTTTAATGAAAAAAAAGTTTTTTTGACTTACCTTTGTGGAAACATCGGAGCAGATTGCCCGATAAATTGATTATTTTATAGACTTAAAATTAGATGAAAAGGGCGTTTTTTTTCTTTTTTCTGCTTTCTCTTGCCTTTCGGCAATATGCGCAGATTAGCCTTCCCGCTAATCTTCAGTTCAATCCTCCCGCTGATTTACAAACTGATTTTCAGCGAGCTTTGCAAGTGCTTTCCCAAGATTCTTCGATGCGACACGCTTCTTGGGGGTTTTATGCTATCGACATCAATACGGGGCAAATGGTGGCTGAATACAATCCGCAAGCCTTTTTATTGCCCGCCTCTGGGCTAAAAGTGGTCACAACGGCTTCTGCTCTCGCCATTTTGGGCGAAAAATTTTGTTACAAAACGGACTTATTTTATGTTAAAACGCAAGCTATTTTTAAGGCGCAACCCGTTAAGACGGGGGAGCTTGTTAAAACGCAAGACATGACAAAACAACCCGTTAAGACGGAGGATTTTCGGGAGGGCGTGTTTAGATGCAGTTTAATTTTACGCGCAAGCGGCGACCCTTCGCTTGGCAGTTTGTACCAAGAAAACACGGTTTTAATAGATAGTTTGCTCGGCTTATATGCCAATTCAATTCAGAAAGTTGGCGGCAAGGAAAATGGTTTTGCTTTAGACGGCGTTGGTTTAGACGGTTTTACGCTCGACAATACGGTGTTTAAAGCGAACCCACCCGAAACATGGGAGTTTGGCGACCTTGCGGAAAGTTATGGCGCGGTAGCCGACGGTTTTATGCTCAATGAGAATGTTTTGGAACTGAAAATAAAACGAACAATGGCAAGGGAACGCCGACCTTTTATCAGCAGTAGCTATCCTAAATTATTGCCAAACGATTACTTGAACTTCAAATTTACGAGCTTGCCTAACGACGGAAATGCTGTTAATTTAGACGACTATTTGGCAAAAAAAACAGTAAAAGGCGAAATTGCAGCAGGCTCCGATTCGTTTAGTCTGCGAATAGCGAATACCACAGCTGCCTCGTATTTTACAGGCGTATTTTTAAATAAAATTGCGGCAAGCGGTAAATTGATAGACAATAAATTAACGCCTCGAATAATAGATTATGAAAATAAATATACGGCAACTAATAGGTTAAATTACGATTCGACACACCTATTATATAGTCACTCCTCTCCTACCCTTTCGGCTTTAGTCAAACGGTGCAATGAACGCAGTGTTAATATTTATGCGGAAGCATTTTTGAAAACAATCGGCTTGAAAGCGGCTTTCGATGGCACAACAGAAGCGGGAATTGCGGCATTGACGAGTTATTGGAAAAAGCGAAAAGTAGAGCTGGAAGGGTTGAACATGGTTGACGGAAGCGGACTTTCGCGACACAATGCGGTCACACCCTTTTTTATGGCGAATTTTATGCGCACCGTCTGGTTAGACAAAAAGATAGCCGAACCTTTTTATCTTTCCTTGCCTATAGCAGGCGAAACGGGCACGTTGGAAAAATGGTTTCAAGACGCGCCCGCAAAGGGCAAAATTCGAGCAAAAACGGGTAGTATGTCGGGTGTTTTAAGCTATACGGGTTATGCGCCGCGCAGCAACGGCTCCACCATCGCCTTTTGCCTTATCGTAAATCATTATAGCGGAAAGGCGAATGATATGCGCAAAAAACTGACCTGGGTCTTGGGCAAATTGGTGGAAATATGAGGCTCCTAATTTTAGCTTATTTTTCTGATACTTATTTTTTATCTATTTTAGGCAAAAAAATGTACTGACTATCAATATTAATTACAATCCTTCGTATTTTTACTGAATGAACAAAACGATTTTATTTTTTGCCCTATTAGGGCTTATTTTAAGCAGTTCCGCTTGTCGCAATAAAGCGGGTGGGAAGGTAGATGTTGCCGATTTGAATGCGGGAACTATCACTTTTAGTATTTCGCAACCGAAAGACGGCGGGTCCACAGAAGGCGGTTTTATGGCAGGCATGATGCCAAAAGAGGCAACGATGTATTTTGACAACGACCAGGCTGCTATCGAAGTGAGCATGATGGGCTTGGTAACAATGCGCTTAATTAGCAATGCAAGGGCGCGGACGGAAACCGTTTTGATAAGCGGAATGGGCGGCAAACAAGCCTCTGTTGCCACAGAAGCCGATTTGAAGCCGATGTTAGACAGTCTAACGCTTATTACCGAAGAAACGAAGGAAACAAAGGAAATTTTGGGCGTAATGACCACTAAATACCTTGTTCGCGATACGGTAAAACACACCGAATCCGCCGTTTTTATAGCAAAAGACGCGCCTGTCGGCAACCTCTACTGGTGTTTGCCCATAGGGAAATTAAAAGGACTGATTTTGGGCTACGAAACGGCAAACGGTGCGTCAAACGGTGCGGCAAAATTGAGC
>JBEEMU010000068.1:0-3746 GCA_041192485.1 Bacteroidota bacterium
ACTTCCGTAAACGCCTCTTGTATGGGCGTGACGGCTGGTTTACACCATTTTTTCTTCACACTTGCGCAAGTTGAAGCATGGGGCGAATGCCGAAACCCTATGCCAACACCAAAAAGTAGGCGATTTTTTAAAAACAATCTAACTCTCTGTTTTCTTATCATGAAGAAAATACTTTTTTTTCTATTTACACTTTCTATAGGTGTATTAATTCCTAATATCGCTATTGCAGACGATATTGTTGGCGAAGACTGCGTTCACTGGTCTTCTCCAACAGGCGGTACACTGCCTTTACTTGCTCAAGAGCTTTTAAATAATGGCAGAACATATACTGCGCCTGTCTCTTTGTGCAATAGTAATAATTGGACATTCTCTTTTTCCCAGGCACCAGCTGGGAATTTGTCCACATTTTACAGCACAAGCACCAACAAGGCGACCGTTATATGGCGCACTCCTGGCGTTTATATTATAAAAGCCAGCATTAATTGTGGACTTTGGACTGATGTTTTTTATAAAACGGTTCAAGTTGTCAACGGAAATACCGGATTTTCGGGCGTTGCATTAAGCAACCTCAATGATTGTCCAGGGCAATATACTTCGTTTACCTTAACGAATTACTCGCAAAATGACAATCCTATTGCGTGTTATCGGGTGCAAATTACCGAAGTAGATAACAACAATACTCCTACGGGTAATTATAGTTGGCAAAACACAAATGTGTATGGCAACTACAATAAAGTGCCGATTAATATGTCGGCTACAGCCAACGGGTTTTCGTTACTACCAAATAAGCGTTATAGAGTAAGTTTAATTGTTGGGGTTCCGTACTGTGTTCCGGGCGGCGAACAAACGAGTTCTACTTATTTCCAGATTGGTGCTGGAGCCTTTCCTATTACTGGATCATTTAGCGCAGATAGCTATGGCAATACCGATGGTTCTACCATCAGCACTCGGATTCGAAGTTGTTCGGAAAAAGCGTTAAATTTTCTCAACACAACGAATAGCTCTTGTGGTATAAACGCTATGGAGCTAAAAATAGAACAATTTTCAGACATATCTTATACAACGCCTGCTCCTACACCCAATAATTGGGGAAATACGGGTGGTGTTTATCCTTCGTATAATTTACGCGCTATGTTTCCTGTGCTAAATAGCAAAGGTTTTTATCGTCTAAAAGCAACAAGTTACACAAACTGGGGCAGCCAAATCAAGTATTTTTATATTCAAACGATTGATTTGGCGGACGACGATGCAAGGTTTACCTTTGAAGTTTCGACGCAAATACGAAATGCTGCCGGGTACACAAGCACCACCGTTAATCCTTTTGCCGCTGGCGTTACACTGCCTGTAAGACTGGGACCTACTTCCACAAATGTTTCGTTTACAAATTTCAGTAATGAGTATATTGACAATTTCAAGGTCGATATTTGGCAGAGGGATACAAGATCTGCGTTGAACCCGAACCTGTCTATTTATACAAAAAATTTCTGTAATCCAAACCCAAGCAACACTTCTTGTCCATCTACCAATTCTATCAATTTTGGCAATGAGCTTATGGGTTTACCAGGTACTACACCTTTACAAGGCTATTTTGCAACAGGTATCACACTCCTAGATTTACCATTTCAAGTATTTACGATTCGAGTAACGGCTACAAACCGATGCGGGAAACAAGCTATTCGAGAAACAACCTTTAATATTATTAGACCATCGAATTGCGTATTTTGTAGAACGGCCAATCCAGACCTTAGTTCGGATAGGGGAGATGAAATAGATGATGCGTTGCGCGTGGAGGTTAGTCCTAATCCGCTTCAAGCTACGGCACAGTTTAAATTTAGTTTACCACAAAACGATGATGATGTATCTTTGATGGTAACGGATATATCGGGGCGTATTGTGCAAACTATTTTCGCTAACCAAACTTACGAATCGGGGCAACACACTTCGGAGTGGACAATACCTGCCTCCTTAACGAGCGGTGTTTATCTCTATACATTGCGTACCAGTAAAGGGCTAAAAACGGGTAAAATTCTAAAACAATAATTAAGTTGTAATCCATAGGCAGTTCGTTTCTATATAGAAACGGGCTGCCTATTTATACTTATTTTTAAGCTATGCTGAAAAAAACATTTCACTTAATTCTATTTTTAGGGCTTTGCAGCCAGTTTGCCGATGCCCAAAACTTAGTCAATAATCCCAGTTTCGAATTGACAAATTCCTGCCATTTGGATTATTATTTAGGTATGCGACACCCTATCGATACTGCTTATTATACTTTCAATACCGATTATCCTACTGTTCAGAACTGGTTTTGCGGCAATTTATTATACGGGGGCTATATGAATCGTTGTGCAGTAGAAACATTAGCCCAAATTCCCACCAATATTTTAGGTAATAGGCAACCTCATACAGGCGATGCTTATGCAGGGTTTGAAACGTTTCTTATAACTTGTGATGCCATACAACGGAATTATTTGCAGACTAAATTGCAAGAGCCTTTGGTAAAAGGAAAACGTTATTGTGTTTCCTATTATTTATCGCCTGTCGCTGCTTTCCGACATCAATTGCTTAAATTTGTAAGTACGACCGATTTGTACTTAATATTGACACCTACACGCCCTTTTAACCCCTTATTTGGCGGCATTTGCCTGCCTACTGATAACTTTATGCTTACATTGCCTCCAAATACTGATTATATTGCACCTACACAAGCCTTTACGGATACGACAAAATGGCATAAAGTGCAGCGCATTTATATAGCAAAAGGCGGAGAGCAGTGGCTCACTATAGGTTGTTTTAAAGACGATACCCATGTGACATATAGTTTAATAAAAGACGGCGACCCTCGAGGTATTTTTTGTGCCTATTATATAGATGATGTGACAGTAGCCCCTTTACCTGCTCCACTTAGCACCTTAAAAGACACCGCAACCTGCGGCTTTCCGCTCCTTCTTTCCGCAAACACAGGCTTTTCCGCCTACCATTGGAACACAGGCGACACAAGCCGCAGTATTACGGTCACGCAAGCGGGCAATTATTGGGTGCGCGGCAGCTTAGACGAGTGCGGCGACGTGACGGATACGATACACGTGCGGCAAAAACAGCCACCTGTGCTTGCGCTTGCCGATACGCTCGTGTGTAGCACACAGTTGCCGATAGTTTATCACGCGCCGCCGCTCGATGCGACTATAAACTGGTCGACGCAAGACACGGGCAATAGCGCGACAATTGCACAAGCAGGCAGTTATAGTGTAACCGCTACGAATGAATGTGGTAGCAGCACGGCGTATTTCACCATTTCCACCGAAACGCCTTTGCCTCCTATTCATTTCTCAATGTTCGACACCACAACCTGCCTCAACGGACATTTCGTACCAATACGCCTACACGCGCCTATCGGCTACCCAAATTATCATTGGAATACAGGCGAAACTACGCGCAGTATTACCGTTAGGAAGCCGCAAACCTACACCGTTTCGAGTGAAAATCTCTGTGGCGAAGTAAGCAGCAATATAAATATCGGGGGTTGCTCCCCGTCCTATTACATTCCCAACACCTTTTCGCCAAACGGCGACGGCAAAAACGACTTTTTTACGCTGTACAGCAACGATGCGGTGCGCGTCATCAAACAGCTTCAAATCTTTGACCGCTACGGCGAATACGTTTTTTCTGCTGAAAATATCGCCCCGAACGACGAGCGCAGCGGCTGGAACGGCACCTTGCACGGCAAAGAATTTACACCCGACGTA
>JBEEMU010000069.1:0-6027 GCA_041192485.1 Bacteroidota bacterium
GATAGCTTTCCCGACTGCCTTGCTAAAATGAAGATAAAATTTTTTTGCTACAGTTTCGCACACTACGGAATATCAAGTATGAAAACATTGCCTTCCGTGTTTTATAAAATGGCAGATTTGCGTAAGCTAAGAATTACAGGCACGAGTATAAAAACCTTAGAAGCGCAAGTTCGCAATTGGAGGAAACTAGAATGTTTGGTAATTAGCAACAATCCATATTTGGTTTTATTACCCGAAGAAATTAAATGTTTAAAAAAATTGCGCTTATTAGTATTACCAAAAGGGTTCCCTGAAACAGAATTTGAAAAAGTAAAAAAGTGGCTGCCACATTGTAAAATAGTTAGAGGTACCTGATACAGGTTTTCACCCTCCCGCGCCTACAAAACACACCCGTAGGCGCGGGAACATTTTTCACAAAAAAACGCACACCATGCAAAAAAACAAAAAATACCACCGCAAAAAGCCCGACCTGAAAATGGCAGGCGAAATAATGGCAGGCGAACTCACGAAACTCGCGCAACAGAACTTCTACGCCGACAAAGCCGCTCGCATGATAGACACTATCAAAAAAAGCGGGCTGCCGAAAGACGACCAAAACGCGCTCATAAAACAGCTACTCGATAAAGCAACAGACGGCGATGACAAACAAAACCCCGCGAACCCCACTACTACGCCTGCCACCGAAACCTTTAACGAGGTAGTAAAAAACGCTGATAAACGCGGTATAACGCCCACGCGCTACAAAACCGAAAACGCAGAAACGGGCGAAACCCAAGAGGTAGAGTATGCGCCAGACAGCGCAGCGCAGCCTTTCAAAATACCCGCACAAGTAGCACACGCGGGAGGCGCAGGCATGGTAGATAATCCAGCTATTCTGAAATATGAAAGCATGGGCTATGATGTGGTGGACAATGGCGATGGAACGATGACGGTAGTGCCGCCGAGTGGTAATAATACAAATGATAATGAAGATAGAATGGCACAATCGATACAAGATTCTGTAATTGCTTATCAACGAATTATACAAGAATTTGTGAATGCGATAAGCTTAAATACGCCAAATGGTTTTTTCAAATTTACACAGGCGCAAATTGATGACTTCTTACAATTTGGACAGTTCAATAGCGTGCAAGATGTGATAACTTTGCTCACAAATCCAACTGTTATTACTGATTTAGTAGAGCGAGGAGTACCATTAAATCCCCTTACAAATATAGCTTTTGTTACTCGGATGAATCCACCAAATCCTATATTTTATGCAAGACGGAGTAGACCTAATGTAATAGATACTACTACGGGCAGGGTTGCTGCGCTATTTGATGTAAATTGCCCAAAAACGATAAATGTTGGTTTTACACGCCCTCGCAATGGTACGCTTGCTTACGGTCTTACAAACAGGTTCTACATTTCATTAGACAATATTATGATAGAACCAGTTTTGGATATAATAGCGATTGAGCAAAGATACCAAACAAATCCTAATGAAAACCCTGCGTCTGGATTGTTTAGTAATCTAAAACTAGACTCAAGAATAGAAGTATCATTGGGCGGGGGAACACCTGTTAGTACCAACTATTTTAGAGAAGTTTTTTACTTTACAAGTATCGTACTTGGACATGAATTATGCCACTGGGGCAATGCGGCAAGCGGTACTCATTCCGTAGCAAACTGGCAGGCAGGGCTATATGAAAATGTTATTCCACCAGAAGCAATGCAGTTAAACCAAGCAGGTATGCCTCAAATATTGTATAATAATTTCGCGCCTCTTTTTGGAGCATGGGAGGTCACAGACGCAGGTTTCAGGTGGGAGAACTCAGCCATAGGCTGCCGAACAGATTGGAATGTGAACCCTGTTTTGTTAATCTATGCAGCGTATAGACGGCATTTACTACCCAATATAGGCGATACAAACGCATTAAGAGCAGCAGTAAGGCCATTATTTCCACAAGTTCCATTATTATAACAAAAGCCATGAAAAGGATACTATATATCGTAAGCTTATGTGCTATTGGCCTTAAGGGATACAGTCAGCCTACAATAAAGGACACTTGTTGGAAAACCTATATACCTATGTTATTGGTTTCTTGTCCTGATTGCGATACAACAGGTCTGTCGTATTGCAACCCCTATCCTGTACCTACCAAACGGGATATTGCCTTATTGAAATACATAGAAAAAGGGCTGCCTAAAACACCACCGAATCGCTTTTTTAAGCGTAACTACAAAGTAACACACGAAAAATCAATACCTGTATTAGATAGCATGAATTTTAATTCTGGCTTTTTTTATTTCGAAAAACACTATGAAATAGATGTTGAAAGCGATAATATAAAGATTTTTGTAGATTACAGTATGATAGACAATCAGCTTATAGGTATTTCATATTCTTTTGTCTTGCCAAAAATGATAGATAAAAGAGCCTATCGTATAAATAGAGGAATATTGCCTTCTTTGACGAAGTATGTGAATTTTCCTATGTATTACACAGGTTTTTGTGATAGTGCTGGCAGGGCTATACTAGAACATTCTGCCGATTTTATTACTTTCTACGCAAAAGATTCAATTGAAATGCGTAATATTTATAAAAAAAAGGGGTTTTATCAATACACTGACTATATTCTACCGAAAAATGATACAATCACGCAAATAATAAAAGCCTTGAATACTAGTGATAAGTATAGTTTTATATACGATTTAACTGGCTACTCGAAGTTTCGAAATAGAGATGTTCGCGATAACTACCATTTTCTGTCAGTTCATACAATATATTGCTACTTATATCAAGAAAAGGCTTGGGATATTTTAAAATCGTATTTATTTTTACCAAATATTGTATATAGCCTTGAGGCGATGGAGCTTTTAGAAATTGCTGAAAAAAAGAATTTATTAGTACTCGACAAGGCTTCGAAGAAAAGGATAGTATGGCTAAAGAAACAAGATTTTCGCTTGTGGTATCAAATCAAAAATGGCTATAATAGGACGTTTATATGTAAGCCCTATAGCGAAATTATCAAACTTTATCCGAATTATTTAGATAAGTGGATTTTTTGATAACGCACCCTCCCGCGCCTACAAAACACCGTAGGCGCGGGAACATTTTCACAAAAAAACGCACACAATGCAACGCAACAAACCACAATACCGCCACAAACCGCCAAAAGGCGCAGCCTACAACAACCAAAAAAAGACCAACCTTCTATACAAAAACGCCTTGGTTGCCATCGTCGGCAACTCGTGGGTACTGCCGGTGGCTGCTGGGCTGCGCTTAGACAACTACACGCTGCCTGCCGACTGCGAAACGCTGTTTGAAAGCCCGATTATAAATATACAAAACGCGCCTGCTGCACCCGACCCGACGGGTATAAATGCGATGTCGAACTTGCTCGGCACACAAGGCTTGTTTAAAGATATGACCGGCTTGGAAGGCACACAAAAAATAGCCTTAGACGGAATGCTCGACAACCAAAAAGCCGCGCAAAACTACGCGAGCATGGCGGCCAGCATCGTTGGCAACGCGCAAAAAGCCTTAGAAGGCATCGATGGCATGGAGAAAAAAGGGCAAATAAGCCCCGAAAAAGCCGCCACTGCCCGCAGCAAAATAACGGACGGGTTAAGCGCAATGGACTGGGAAAAAGGCTTGAGCGACCCGATAGCCGATGCAAACGGCCGTCCCGAAGACTATGGACTCGGCAAAAAAACAGGAAATGTAGTAGATGACATCGCTGCACTTGGCGCGGCAGGTGTGAAGTCGTATAAGCATGATGGTATGGAGGTGGAGTTTGGGGGTGAGATAAATGAAAGTGCTAATGCGGGGGACACTCTTGAAGTCGCTTACACAACTATAATTACAGATGAAAAAGCCTTGACCGCTTTGGCGAAAAGTAAAACATTGCAGCGTTATATGGCTGGCTTTCAAGAAGGTGGTAAATACCATAAATTAGGTTTTGATATTATATTTAAAAAACTGGATAAAAGCGTTACGAATGTTACTGATGGCAATGGAAATATTATCCCTATGATTACATTGGGGGAAACTTCGGTAAGGTTTAAGACAGAGGGTGTTAACTGGCTACCTATAACGGATTATAGCGGTCAGGATTTAACTAATGGCCGTATTTTATTTGAAATAAAATGTTGTTCTGAAGTGAATACACACGAAATAGTTTATACAATTATACACGAGTTAGGGGTGCATATAATTCCTTTCCTTTCTCAATTAGAAAATAATAAAAATAATATACAAGCCATGACTGCCTTTAAAAACTATTATGTAGCCGAGTTAGCGAAAGAGGATAATCAGCCTTTTCAAACGAACAATCATCACATAGATTACAAAAATGAGCTTTGTAGCGATTATGAAACAATGAAGAGCGAAATACTTAATGGCTTAATAAAAGGAAGTATTGATGATAATCGCTATTTAGTAGTAGAGCGTTCAGAAGAACATAATAGTATAATAAACGAGCAATTTTGGATTGCCTTTCCTGGTGCAGGAACGAACACGAACAGTGGTAAATATGGCTATTTACTTCCGACCGAGGTTTCAAAAATTTGGGTTGATGCAGCCTCTAACGAGGCTAAGAAGTATTACTACCATGCACTCGGTAGTTATATGGGACAATCTGCACAAGTATTTCATCGCCACCGATTTCTGCACGAGCTAATAGACCAGTTAGATTTTACGATGAAAGCGCAGTATCCTAATTAATGATAGACTATGAAGGAAATTATTAAAATTGCAGCAAGTTGTGCGGTCATCTTATATCTCGCAGGCTGCGGATATAGGTATAAAACAGGCACAACAAGCGCACCCGGCTCCTCGATATTATTGTATCGATACAATACAAATTATGAATATCTGTGTCCTGCAAAAGATATTGATATATACAGACCAGTTAGATTACTTGTACAAAAAAAAAGCATCGATAGTACACATTTTTACCAATCAATAGGCGGCAATCTCAATATTTTTATGCCTAATAGAGGCATTTGGAATAGTGATGACAACGAAAGTAGTCCACAAATTGCGAATATTGGTTTCTGTCACTGCAAGGATAGCGTAGTTCGGTTAACGCCGGTCATTGAAGGGCGGCTTTTTCCAAAAGATACGCGGGTTTCTGTAAGTTGTTTAAAGCGCAATACTGATTTTCCTTTGGGATATATAGATAGTGCGCTGTATTGCAAGGGCTTGGAAATTGATAGTAAAAACCCCACTGAGTTCAATCCATTTTCGAGGTTTGATGTAATGGATACTTTTGGGCTTATCGTCATATACAGGCCCTATAAACTAAACCGTAGAGGGAGTTATGTTTATAAGAACTATTACAAAACCGCAAAAACTACAGAAGAAATACGTTATTTTTCGCTTCGCAAAAGAGATACCGTAGCTTGCACTGAACACAATGATAGATGGAGTACGACATTTAAAACAGCGTATCAAGGCGAAGGTAAAATTGAAGTTTTGGGTAAACAATACAACGTGTATATTATTAATATCATAGAGTTTCGACAAAATACAGGAACGATTGTGACTACACAATATTTAGAGAAAAAAAGTTTTGTACCTTTGCTTAGCGTTAAAAATTATGCAGGTATTCTTATAGAAACTGAATTTGTAAAATCCATTGAATCAGTGTTGGATTGCAAGTATTACAGGAAAGAGTAAATACACCCTCCCGCGCCTACAAAACACTCGTAGGCGCGGGAACATTTTTACAAAAAAACGCACAAAATGCAAAAAAACAAAAAATACCACCGCAAAAAGCGGCATAGCCGCAACTCGCTTGCTAAAGGCGTGCGCCTCGAAAACTACGAAGTAGAAGAGGGCGAAACCATGCTTTCGGTGCTAAAAGACGGCATGGAGCCGCTTGTTTCGCGCATCGCCGCGCCTACGTCAGGTGTGTATGCCGAACTCTACCTGTCGGAATGTAATGCCTGCGAACCAGTTTATGACGACCGCGCACAAGACTGGTCGGTTTTTAAAACCGACGAGCCTACGGGTATCAACGCCTTAGACCTCGCAAGCCG
>JBEEMU010000070.1:0-3022 GCA_041192485.1 Bacteroidota bacterium
GAAAGCAACCGCGCAGTCGCAAATTATCGATAGGCTTCGTTATAAGTACTTGGTTTCGTGCGGGTTGCACATCTAAATGCGGCAAAAGGCGTTTTGTAAACCCATTCGTGCATACTAATAATTGTTGGGTCGAAAGCGTGAATTTTGAAGGCGTGAAATTTTGCGTCGTATGCACCGCAATTTCGTCGGCGTGTTCTGTCCAGTTTTCTACGGTGATGCCGTTCAGAATTTGAATACCCGCCGCATAACATTGCGCCAAAAGCGCGTGCATCATCTTGCCTGTATGAATTTGCCCTTCGGCTTTATTTGCAATGCAATTTTTTACCGTAGCAAAATTATTTTTTATAAAAATTTCATTATCAATAGAATAAATATTTTTTATTTTTAAAATAGTCTGCAACTTATTATTGAAATCGCCGATTTTAACGGCGCATTTTTCAAAAATGGCTTGCTCGCTTTCGCAAAAAATTTCATAGCCGCCATACGCTTCATACTGCATAGCCGCATCGCCTACCCGCTCTCGCAGCCGCTGCAACCCCGCAAAGCGGCGCTCGACCAAGCCAAAAACGGTATCTTCCGACTGTGTTTCGAGGTCGTCTAATAATTCGGTCATACTGCCAAAACAAGCAAAACCTGCATTGCGCGTACTCGCCCCTGTCGGCAAAAAGCCACGTTCAAGCACGACTATTCGCAGCGATTTATCGTGTTTTTTTGCCGAAAGTGCCGCGTTCAAACCCACGATACCGCTTCCGATAATAATTAAATCGGCGCGGTGTAAAAAGCTGTCTTTTTCCCAAAAACTATGTTGCATCTGAATATTTTAAAAAAGTGTATAAAAGTTTTTAAAAAATAAAAGATAAGCACCTGCGGCAAAATAAACACGGTTATAATTAGCCCAGAACTCCCTATTTTGCAGGGCTTAAAACTGTGATTATTTATATACTGCTACTACTTAGCTTCGCAAAACTATACGTTTACGAAAATTTTATTTATTGCCTGATACCTAAGACCTTGCAAAGGTACGACAAAAAGAAATAGCCTATTCCTTTTTAAATTGATGTTATTACAAATGGCTACAGGCGTTTAAAATAAAGGAATTTATAGCATTAAACTGCCTAACGTTGTTGATGTTTTACTTCAAACTTTACTAAATAAGGCATTTTTAATAAACAGAGCCAAACCTTTTCATAACATTAATGCGTATAATAGGCTATTTTATGTGCTAAAATTTCCGTACCTTTGCCCATTAAAACCCGAGCATCAACTTCAATTCATTAAACCATCAATATTGACTATTTTCTTTTAAAATCCGCTATTTTATGTCTTTTATACAAAACATATTACAAGTAGGAATAAACGCCCTGCAAGGCGTGAAAAACCTATTAAATAGTATTTCGAGCAAACTTATTCCCCATTTTTTGCGCCCCTACCTCAATAGTTTGCGCGAAAAATTCCCGCTTCCTTATAAAGGAATGAAAGCGGCGGTGTGGTCGGGCGTTTTTGGTTCGATTTTATTTGCCGCGTTTTTCACGACTGTTTATATGGGTTATTGGGGTAAAATACCCGATTATAGCGACCTTAAAAACATTGAAAAAGCACAGGCTTCCGAACTTTATTCTATTGACAATAGAGTTTTAGGCAAATTTTATTTGGAAAATAGGACTTCAGTAGATTACAAATCTATATCACCCAATATTCTAAATGCCTTGGTTTCTACCGAAGATAAGCGTTTTTTTGAACATAGCGGCATCGATTTCTGGTCGTATTTTCGGGTGTTTTTCAAAACTATTTTACTTCGCGACCATAATTCGGGCGGCGGCTCTACTATTTCACAGCAATTAGCGAAAAACCTTTTTGGGCGCAATAAAAAATTTGGGAAACTAAGTACGCCCGTTGCAAAAACCAAGGAGTTTATTTTGGCGCGGCGTTTGGAAAATTTGTATTCAAAAAACGAAATTTTAACCGCTTACCTCAATACCGTTTCATTTGGCGAGGATACTTATGGCGTGGAAAATGCCGCTTTATTGTTTTTTAATAAAAAACCAAAAGACGTGACGATTGCCGAGGGCGCACTTTTGGCGGGCTTATTGCAAGCTCCGGGGGCGTATAATCCGCGTCTGCACCCCGATAAAGCTTTATTTCGCCGCAATATTGTGTTGAAAAATATGCTTAATGAAAAGCATATCAACCAAAAACAATATGACACGTTGAGTAAAAAGCCATTGGGAATTAACTACAATCCGAACGCGAAAAATGATGGCGTTGCCCCATATTTTAGAGAGCGTTTGCGCAACGAATTGGAAGATAAAATCAAGGATTTGCGCAAACCCGACGGCACCGAATACAATATTTATACCGATGGACTAAAAGTTTACTGCACGATAGACAGCCGTATGCAGGCTTACGCCGAACAAGCGGTGCAGATGCACATGGCAAAATTGCAAAAAGCGTTCGACCAAGTTTATAGCAAAAGCAAGCCTTGGGGCGCATCTAACGAGTTGGTAATGAACGAGTTTCGAAATAGCGACCGCTACGATAGGTTGGAAGCACAAGGCTTGAGCGAAGATAAAATTTTGGCAGAATTTAAAAAGCCAACCAAAATGAAGGTGTATAGTTATGAGGGCGAAAATTATGAAAAAGAGGTGACTATTTCGCCTTGGGATTCGGTGGTTTATTACCACTCGCTTTTAAGTTGCGGCTTTTTGGCGATGGACCCACGCAATGGCCAAATCCGCGCTTGGGTGGGCGGCGTGGACTTCAAGCACCGCAAATTTGACCACGTTACGGCTCATCGACAGGTCGGCTCTACCTTCAAACCTATTGTGTATGCCGCCGCCTTAGAAAGCGGACAGTTGCCTTGCGATTATTTAGAAAATCAACTGCACACCTACCCCGAATGGGAAAACTGGCGACCTGAAAACTCCGAAAATTTGTATGGCGGATTTTACTCGATGAAAGGCGCACTTACCAAGTCGCTCAACACTATTTCTGTGCAATTATTTATGCGCACAGGCATGGATAA
>JBEEMU010000071.1:0-2836 GCA_041192485.1 Bacteroidota bacterium
TAAAGGCGATATTGTTTTAACCAATTTTGATTTGCAAAAGCTCACGGATAACAAACATTTGGGCATCGCAAACCTCACCGCAAATATAGATGGGCAAGGAACGAAACCCGAAAATCTGCACGCTCGAGTCGCCGCAAATATTGGTAATATTATTTTTAATAACTATGATTACAAAGGATTAACGGTTGATGGATTATTTGACAAAAAGAAATTTGTGGGGAAAGCGGGGATTCACGAAAAAAATGTCGATATTTCTATTTTGGGAAATGCCGATTTTACGAACCCCGATATTCCTATTTTAGATGTGAACTTGATGGTGCCACGAGCCGATTTGCGTGCGCTGAACCTTACACCCCAAAACTGGGTGGTTTCCACAACAGGCAACATTAAATTGAAAGGCAAAAAGATAGACGATATCGAAACGAATATCGACCTTTCGCGCTTATGGATACAGCATGACACTACGACTGTTGAAACCAAAAATATTCGAATTACAGCCGAAAAAGACAGTTTTGAACGCCGTTTGACGATTGATAGCGATATGTTGCACGGCAGTATTGTTGGCAACTTTCAATTCGCTTATTTGCCAACGGCTTTTGCCGATTATTTCCAACGAAATTTCCCTTCCTTTACCAATAAATTGGGGGTAAAAGTGCGTAGAAACGACACAATTGTCGATAAAAACGGCTTTTTGGCCATTACAGAAAAGCCATTATTGCAACAAAATGCGTTTTTTAATTTAGAAATTCGCGATACAAAGAACGCCTTGGAACTAATTCCGAGTAAAATAAAAATTGCGCCAATTAAAAACCTAACAATTCGCGGCAATTTTGACAATGCTGCCGATAAATTAGCCGCCGCTATTGTGCAACCCGCTTCCGATTCGCTTACTATTAATAATATTACGGTGCGCGATATCGAATTTAACCTTTATGGAAAAGACGAAGGGCGCAATTCGGGTGAAATAGAGTTTGGGCTTAGTAGTATTCGAATTGGTAAAAACCTAAAAATTCCGCGTATAAAATTGGGCGCAATAGCCTCGAAAGACCAAGTTTCGTTTACGGTAGCCGCTAATGAAGTCGTGAAAGAAGTACAAGGCGTGTTTTTGCGCGGCACATTAGCCATGCAAAACGACTATTTAAACGTAAAAATGGACACCGCTTATGCGAAAATTTATGGCGAAGAATGGCGCGTTGCCAAAAATAATTTTATCCGTTTCCGAGGCGATACGGTTAAAACCGATAACTTTTATTTGCGCAATGGCAATCAAAGTATTGGCTTGAAATCGTCGGGTAAAAAAGGTTTATTTTTAAAAGTAAATAACTTGCGAGCAGGCTGGATTAGCCGTGAAATAGTGAATAAAGATGGTAAAAAAGTCCTTTTTGATGGCATTATAACGGGCGTTGTTGGCTTAGAAGACTATTTTAAAGGCCGCGATATGTATGCAGGTTTGAAAATTGATAGCCTTTCGGTGAACGGCTTGAAATGGGGAAATTTGAATTTGCAAGCACACGCCGACACGCTCAATGGCAAATACGAATTGTTGAAAGAAACCACTTTAACAGACAACGAAGGTAACGAATTGAAAATAAATGGAGCATACTATAATGCAGGTATTGCCAATCCTTCCTTAGCGAATTTAGTGGATTTGCACATTTCTACCGAAAAATATTCGGCATCTATCGCTAAACTTTTTTTGAAAAACGATATTTCCAATGTAAAAGGCAATGTGAAGGCGAACCTGACGATAAAAGGCAAACTGATTATCCCATCAGATGAGCATATTGCGCCGACGCTCCCCGATTTAAGCGGCACGGTAGATATTTCAGATGCTTCGCTAACCATTAATTACCTGCAACTGTCGCTGCTTGCGCCAAATGTTCACGCAGTTGCTAATAATAGTTTGATTGATGTAACGGGTACAAAAATTTTTGACGAAGCGGGCAATGAAGCCTTGTTAAAAGGCGGCATTGCCCATAAACATTTTTCTAATTTTGGCCCTGCTATCCAGATAACTTCCAATCATTTTACGATTTTAAACACAAAACGCGGCGATAATAATACGTTTTATGGCAAAGGAATTGGCGATAATTTGAAAATTGATATTACAGGTACGTTTGATAAAACAGACATGGAAATACGCGGAACGACCGAAACAGGGACGAATATTATCTTCCCGTTGTATGGGTCGGGCGAAGTGAAAACCGTTAATTTCATCACGTTTAAACCGCCTGTCGATAGTGTTGATGCCGTCGAAAAAAGTGAACGGTATAAATTGCGTCATAAGATGGCAACAAAAGAGGAAAATTCGGGCTTGGCACTTTCCATGCACTTAGAAATAACGCCGCGAGCGAAGTTTGAACTCGTTTTTGATGAAGCAACAGGCGAAAAAATGCAAAGCACGGGCGAAGGCAATATTTCACTCAAACTTTCGCGTCAAGGCGATTTTACGATGACAGGCAAATACGAAATTGTAAGTGGCAGTTATTTATTTATTTACCAAGCCTTGCAATTGAATAAGCCTTTTGCCGTAAAACCGGGCGGCACGATAAACTGGGAAGGCAGCCCTTACGATGCAACTATCAACTTGACGGCGCAATATAAAGACCTGCGCGTATCGCCTTACCCACTGCTCGAAGAGTATATCAGTAGCAATACGGTTGCGGCAGCCGAAGCCAAAAAAAGTACCGATATTGATTTAGACCTTTTGTTAACAGGCAGCTTGTTAAAACCCGATGTTGCATTTAAAATAGGAATGCCAAATATTAGCCCTTCTTTACGCTCTTATTGGCAAACAAAACAGCATTTTTTGGAAGAAGACCCCAATTTAATGAAC
>JBEEMU010000072.1:0-5382 GCA_041192485.1 Bacteroidota bacterium
AGGTGCCAGGCAATGCCGTCGGCATGGTTTCGCTTGTCAGTAAACAGGCTATTTCGGCAGGCGACACTCGCTCTAAATGATCGACCGAAACAGCGCCGTTCGCAACGCCTACCTGCACACCGCCCGAAACAGCTAATTCGTTGGCATGAATTTTTGGCTTCAGCCCATACTTAGCGGCGGCTGTTAAAATTTCATCGGTTTCTTCTACGCTATAAAAGCCTTCATCGCAAAACACATCGCAATAATCGGCTAAACCTTCGGCGGCGATAGCGGGCAGCATTTCATTGATAATCAATTGAATATAGCCTGCTCTATTTTGCTTGTATGCCATCGGAATTGCGTGTGCGCCAAGAAAAGTCGCTTTGATGCAAAGGTCGCTTTTTTCGCGCAAGCGGCGAATTACTCGAAGCATTTTCAATTCGGCAGCAAGGGTAAGCCCGTAGCCCGATTTCACTTCTATTGCACCTGTTCCCATGCTGCGCACTTCTTGCAAACGCTGCCAAGCAGCCTCAAAAAGGTCGTCTTCCGACGTTTCTTGCAGCCGCCGCGCCGAGTTGAGGATACCGCCGCCATTTGCCGCTATTTCTTCGTAGGTTTTGCCCTTTATACGCATTTCAAACTCCGACTCACGCGAACCTGCATACACAATATGTGTGTGTGAATCGCACCAAGTAGGCAAAACAAGTCTGCCTGTTGCGTCAAACTCTTCGCAACGTTCTTCGCGGCGTTCTTCGCAACGTTCTTTATCGAGTTTTTTATCGCCGTAGTTAGGGCAACTCGGCATGGTGCCAAAATCTTTTATAATGCCGTTTTCCGCTAAAATCCACGCATTTTCAAGTTGCGGCACCTTGCTCATCGCTTCTCCTTTCGCAATAGTTCGCGGATTTTCGTCGGCTTGTAAAAGCGTTTTTATGTTTTTTATTAATAGACTACGCATCATTTGTCATTAAGTGCCTACAGCAAAATAAACACGGTTATCATGGATATAGTGGGTTAATAAAGAGGCGCAATAGGTTTGTTCTGTACAATACCCTCTATTTTTTCCATTACTTCGGGGCTTAAGAGCGGCAAAACATCTAAAGACGCAAGCGTTTCTTCCAAATGATGCACTTTTGATGCGCCCAATATGGCAGTGCTGACATTCGGGTTTTTAACCGTCCATGCAATCGCTAATTTCGGCAATGAAACGCCGAGTTCTTGGGCGAAATTGTGCAAACTTTTAATGGTTTGCAGGCGTTCTACGGTAATATTTTGTTTTTTAAGCCATTCCAAACCTTTTAACGACATTCGAGTATCGTCAGGAAATTCGCTTAAATATTTGTCTGTCAGCGTTCCAGAGGCTAAGGGCGACCAAATTGTGGTGCCTAAGCCTACCGTTTTAAATAGTTGCCCAAACTCCACTTCCATTTTGTCGCGGTGGAAAAGGTTGTACTGTGGCTGCTCCATGACTGGCCCGATGAGGTGGTATTTTTCAGCCACAGCGTGTGCTTCCATAATCTCAACAGCACTCCATTCGGAGGTGCCCCAATACAAAATTTTACCTTGCATGATGAGGTTGTGCATCGTCCAGACGGTTTCAGCCATCGGCGTTTTTTTGTCGGGGCGATGACAGAAAAAGAGGTCTAAATAGTCTGTTTGCAGGCGTTTTAAGGCTGCATCGCAGGCTTCTACGATGTGTTTGCGACTCAAACCCATCTGATTGGGTTTTTTACCGCCCCAAAAAACCTTACTGGAAACCACATAAGTGGTTCTGTCCCAATTGAGTTTTTTTAAAATATTGCCCATGACAATTTCGGATTGCCCGTTGGCATATACTTCTGCGTTGTCGAAGAAGTTTACACCGTTTTCGTAGGCAGTAATCATCAATTGTTCGGCTACATCGTCGCCGATTTGCATACCAAAGGTTAGCCACGAGCCGAAGCTCAAGGTGCTTACTTCTAAGCCGCTTTTTCCTAATTTACGATATTCCATCTATCTTTGTTTTGTTATAAATGTTTTGTTATAAATGTTTTGTTATAAAAATAGCAATTTATAAATTTTGGCCTATCTATCCCAATAATCAACTATTTTCTACTGAAAATCGATGAGTTCTACATCGAAAATTAAGACAGAGTTTGCGGGTATTCCGCTTGTTCCACTTGTTCCATAGCCAAGTTTAGAGGGTATAAAAAGTTGTGCTTTTCCGCCTTTATTGATTTTAGGAATACCTTCTGTCCAGCCAGGTATTACCCGACTTAGGCTAAACACGGTAGCGGCTCCTTTCGAGCGGTCGTAGGAGTCGAAAACAGAGCCGTCGAGTAAATAGCCTTTATAATAGCAGGCAACCGTGGAGGTACTAACTGGTTTTGTGGCGGTTGTGCCGTTATCCGTTATTCGGTAAGAAAGCCCTGTTTCGGTGGTAACAACACCTGACAGATTATTTTTTGCAATATAATCGGCAATTTTTTGTTTATCTTGCGTGAAAATAGTTGCTTGATCGGGTTCGCAGTGAGCGAAGAAAAAAATAGCCATTAAAAAAAGACTTATTTTTTGCACTGTCACAAATTTCATATTATTTGGTATAATTATTGTTTAGTAAAAAGAAAAGATAGCAATAGAATGGCACAAAGGTACGGCTTTTCTTCTTAACCGCAATTGATTTTTACATTGATTTTTTCATTCATTTTTTCACATTTTTATTAAAACCAATTTCTGAGTATGGGAATGATTTCCGAATTTAAAGATTTTGCCATGAAAGGCAATCTTGTCGACATGGCAGTTGCTGTCGTTATGGGCGGTGCTTTTGGCAAAGTAGTTACCTCTTTTATCGATGGTATGTTTATGCCATTCGTCGGTTTGATTACAGGCGGCGTTGATTTCAAAGAACGTGCTATCGAATTGGTCGCAGCACATAAAGACGATGCGGGCAAAGACGTTGCCGCAGTTATGTTCAAGTATGGTGCATTTATTACGGTAACGGTTGAGTTTATTATTGTTGCCTTCGTGATGTTCATGGTTATTAGAGCAATGAATAAAGCAAAAACGCCGCCGCCACCGCCGCCGCCAGCAGGGCCAACTCCCGACCAAGCGTTATTGATGGAAATTCGCGATGCGCTTAAAAAATAAGTTTTATTTAAGTGTCTGCGGCAAAATAAACGCTATTATAAACACCTAAAAACGTTGCATTTTACAGGGGCTTAAAATAGTGATTATTTATACTCCACTACTTTTATAAGGGCTTAGACACTAAAATTTGCATAAAAAAGTGACTACCTCTGTAATAGAGGCAGTCACTTTTTTATTTTTTTAAAAATATAAAATTAACGAATCCGCAGGCTTTGCCCTGCCTGAATAGCTAATTTATCTTTTGCGAGATGATTGAGCGTTATTAATTGCGCAACAGTTGTATTATAGCTATGCGCAATGCTGTACAGTGTTTCGCCCTTTACTACCTTATGTGTAAAAACACCGTCTGGACTGACGCTTTTAGTAGGCGAAGTTGTCGGCGAAGTTATCGGATTTTTTTTAGGAAGCGTATTTTGTTTAGTTAAAGGCTTTGCCATCGACATTTCTTTGACGGCTTCGTTGTTTTCTGCGTTTGATTCCGTTTCGATTTGCTTTTTAGAAGGCACTGTTTTTGCCGCAATTTCCTGTTGTGCCGACCTTGATTGAAGCTGCGTTGATTGAAGCTGCGTTGATTGAAGCTGCGTTCTAGGCAGCTTGGGGGTTGATTGAAGCGGCGTTTCGGCAATAGGGGGCGAAGCAGCTTCATCTTGGGCTGGTGTTGCCGAAACGCGCTCCCAAGTATAATCGCCCCAAAAACAGTCTAAACCATAAAATGAGCCGCGAATTTGATTTGTATGCACTATTTGACCATTAAACACCCATTTTCGCTGGCTGTTACTTTCATCTATTTGTAGTGCGTTCATCAGTTTTGCGCCGTATTGCGTCCCGATAATTCGCTCCTCTTTTATCGGACATTCACTAGCATAAACCACCTGCGGCTCATTGCTATTAAGGTGCGTCGTCGGCTTGTTTGCCAACGTACTCGTCGAAAACCTGCCCTCGAAGACACCGTTTTCCAATTGTTTGATGGTGAGTAAACAAGATGTGGCGGGCATATCGCTGCCATCGCCCGTTATTTTACCATCTTGATAAACATCCATGTTAATGCGCCATTGTCCTGTTAATGGCGTTTTTTGCGCAAAAGCGCACGTTGTTGAAAGGAAGAGGCAGATACGCCCGATAAAATTTATTATTCTCATCGCAATAATGGGGGTTAAAAGATATAGGTACAAATGTATAGCTTTATAAATATATATAAGCAATAAAAATTAAATTGTCTGTATCTTTTTACATTTTTAATAAAATAGGGTGTCTGCCATTCGCCGCTTTCTTACTTTTTTATAAAATTAAATAAAAAATTTATATTTTGACAATATATTTTGATTTACTGTCAAAAAAAACGTACTTTTGTGCCTTCTAAGCAGACATAGCTTTTTTTCGGCAACGAATACTAAATTTAGCAGTAGTAAAATTCATAAAGCAGTAGTAAATAAACCGCAGTGTACGAGCAACTCAAACCTCTATTATTCAGCATAGACCCCGAAAAAGCTCACCACTTTTCTACAGGAGCCTTGCAAACAGCCCTTGCAATACCAGGCCTTAGCCATGCAATCAAAGGGCATTTCCGCACAGACGACGCTCGTTTGCGTCGCACCGTTTTCGGCATCGACTTCCCAAACCCTGTCGGGCTGGCCGCCGGATTCGATAAAGATGGCAAACTCTATGGCGATATGGCCGCATTAGGTTTCGGTTTTGTAGAAATAGGAACCGTCACGCCTCGCCCGCAAAAGGGAAATAATCATCCGCGCCTTTTTCGGTTGCCCGACGATGGCGCAATTATCAACAGAATGGGCTTCAATAATGCAGGCGTTTGGGCGATGGTAGATAAATTAAAGTATCGCACCGACCAGCCGCGCATTATTCTGGGGGGCAATATCGGTAAAAACAAAGACACCTTTAACGAAGACGCACACAAGGATTATTTGCTTTGCTTCGATGCCCTGCACGATTTTGTGGATTATTTTGTTATCAATGTTTCGTCGCCCAATACGCCAAATTTGCGCTCGCTGCAAGACAAGGAGCCATTAGCTAAATTGTTGGGAATATTGCAATTAGAAAACCAAAAACGCGCAAAACCGAAACCTATTTTACTGAAAATTGCCCCCGATTTGAGTTGGTCGCAATTAGACGACGTGTTAGAAGTAGCCGAACAAACTCAGCTGGCAGGCTTAGTTGCTACCAATACGACGCTCGACCGCACTTTATTGCGCACCGATACGAATCATTTGGTCACTATCGGCAACGGCGGCGTGAGCGGCGCACCACTTACACAGCGCA
>JBEEMU010000073.1:0-5108 GCA_041192485.1 Bacteroidota bacterium
TCGGCTCGCTCTTTCAGTCGGTTATGTCAAGCGACGACCGCCGCGCAAAAGGCGCACATTACACCTCCGAAGCCAATATCTTACGCGCACTAAACCCTTTGTTTTTAGACGAACTAAACGACGAAATAGACACCATTCAACGCTTACCCGCCTACGATGCTGCCGCCTTGAAAGCCAAAAACAAACAGTTTATTGCCCTACAAAACCGCTGCGCCAAGCTCCAGTTCTTAGACCCTGCCTGCGGCTGCGGCAATTTTTTGGTCGTAGCTTACGCCAAACTCCGCCAAGTGGAAACCCGCATTTTCGGCTACCTTTTTCCCGATAAAAAAGGAGCCGATAAACAGACCGAACTCGGCAAGTTGCCGCGTGTGAGCGTTCATCAGTTTCACGGCATCGAGTACGACGACTCGGCGGCACACATCGCACGGCTCGCCCTCATTTTGAGCGAGCAGCAATGCAACCTCCACTTAGAAGGCCATTTGCAGCTTTTTACCGCGCCCTTGCCCCTCGCCGCTATGCCACCCATTCGACACGCAAACGCCCTCGAAACCCCTTGGGCGAAAAAAGACACGGTCTATGATTTTATTATCGGAAACCCACCGTTCGTGGGTTCTAAAATGATGTCGGAGCAACAACGAAACGAAATTAAAACCATTTTTGATAATAAAGGAGGAAGCGGTATCTTAGATTATGTCACAGGTTGGTATGTTTTAGCAGCGCAATATATGCAGGCAAATCCGCATACTCAAACCGCTTTTGTTAGCACAAATAGCATTACACAGGGTGAACAAGTAGGCGTACTTTGGAAAATGCTTTTTGACGACTATAAAATAAAAATAAACTTTGCGCATCAAACCTTTAAATGGCATAACGAAGCCTCGGGCGTTGCCGCCGTGCATTGCGTGATTATTGCTTTTGCGGCTTTCACCAAAAATAATAAAACCATTTTTGAATACCCGAATATTAATAAAGAACCGCTTGCGCGAAAAAACATCAAAAACATTAATTCTTACCTACTTTCGGGTAAAAGTGTAGTTATTGCCACACGCCATAAGCCAATTACAGATGTTTCTGCTATGTCTTTTGGAAATATGCCACTTGATGGTGGTAACTTATTAATGACTGATGAGGAAAAAGACGTAATACTAAAAAAAGAGCCGCTTTTAGAACGCTTTATCAAACCATTAGTTAGTGCGCACGAATTTTTAAATGGTAAAAAACGTTGGTGCTTTTGGCTGATAGACGCACAACCTACTGAACTCAAAAAGTCGCCCGAATTGATGCGCCGTATTAAAGCCGTCAAAGAATTTAGAGAAGCAAGTGTTGCTCCTTCGACGCGCAAGTTTGCAGAAACACCACAAACATTTAGAGATAAAAATAATCCGAAAAATTTTATACTAATACCTAGTACATCTTCTGAGAATAGGAAGTATATACCCTTTGGTTTTTTTGACAAAGGCGAAATTTCACATAATAGTTGCCATACAGTCCCTAACGGTGATTTATTTTTATTTGGCAACTTAACCTCCGCTATGCACATGGCTTGGGTTAAATATGTATGCGGCAGGTTAAAATCGGATTTTCGGTATAGTAAAGACATTGTTTATAACAACTACCCGTTTCCGACTGACGTAACGGCGGCAAAACGGGCAAAAGTGAGCAGTTTGGCGCAAGCCGTATTAGATTTGCGAGCGAAATATCAGAAAGGCGAGGTAACGATAGCGGGCGAAATAGGTTTCGGCGAAGGCTACACAACTGCCTCGCTCGCCGACCTTTACCACGCGCTCACGATGCCGCAAGACTTGCTAAAAGCGCACTTGGCTTTGGATAAAGCCGTCGAGCAGTGCTACCGCAAAGAAGCCTTCAAAAGCGACACGGAGCGCGTAGAGTTTCTGTTTGAGCGGTATGAAGGGCTGGTATAGGAAGGAGGGGCTATGAAGTGACTTTGTTGCAACGGCAAACGGGTTTTAATCCGCTTCTGTATTTTAAGTCCGTTTTTGGCGCATTTTCACGGGTTATTATACTTTATTTCGGGTTAAAACCCGAAAGCCTCGCCTGTTGCAACCCACGATTTTAATCGTGGGGCAACGATGTGGCGTGAAATAGAACGGTTTTAACCGTTTTGTCTGTGTTGACGATGCAGAAACGGTTAAAACGGTTTTAGGTTTGGCGGCTTTCCGCGCTCACCATTAAAATCGTGGGTTGCATCTACGTTTTTCCCAAATTTTCAGCATTTCAAAACAATTCCCTTCGCAAAAATGTTATATTTACTAACTTTATTTTCACAATTTTGAATCGAAAAATGAAACAAACAATTTTCAACAGCATCGCGATTTTCGCTGTGCTATCGACGGCTTCGGCACAAACAAAAGCACCCGCTGCGGTGGCAACTGCGTTCAATGCGAAATTTGCAGAGGCAAAAAACATTAAATGGGAAAAGGAAAATGCGCATGAATATGAGGCTGCTTTTCAACTAAACGGCATTAAATGCGCCGCTAATTTCACCGAAAAAGGCGAATGGCTCGAAACCGAAAGCCCTATCACTTTCGCCGAACTGCCCGACGCAGTGCAGAAAGCCTTTACCGTTGCCCATAAAAAAGCAAAAATAAAAGTCGTCGAAAAAATAGAGATGGCAACGGGAGTTACCCACTATGAGGTAGAAATGAAGGGCGGCAAAGAGGTGCTGTATAATGCGGACGGAACACTTGTTAAAAAGTGAGAGCCACCTAAGAACCACCAATTATTTACATACTACTATTTACTATGCTTCTCCACAAATTTTTCGCACTATTTGTGGGTATATCCTGCTTCACTATTTGCGCTTCTTTTGCCCAAACACTGCCAAGAAATCCGCAGACAAACCTTGCGTTTATCGTGCAAGACAGCACGACGCGCGAGCCGCTTTTCGGTGCCACTATTCTTGAAAATGGCACAACGAATGGCATCACGACCGATGCAAATGGCCGTGCGGAGATGACGGTGACTAAAACGCTTGCCGATATAACCGTGGAATATATGGGCTATAAAACGCAGCATATTAGCGTGTCGCTTCCGCAGAAAGACGGTGTGACAACTGTTTTTTTGGTGGCTGACGATGCCGATTTGGAAACAGTCACGGTGTCGGCGGTGCGCACAAACTCGCGGATTGAGGATATTCCGACGCGCGTAGAAGTCTTGGGTTTGGAGGAGATGACCGAAGAAAACGGCGTGAAACCAGGCAATATTATGAGCTTGCTCGGCGATATTGCAGGCATACAAATGCAGCAGGTTTCGGCAACGTCGGGCAATACGGTGGCGCGAATACAAGGGCTGAATGGCCGTTATACGCAGATTTTGCGCGACGGAATGCCGCTTTTTGGCGGGATGTCGAGTGGGTTTAGTATCCTCCAAATCCCACCCGCCGATTTGAAGCAAATAGAAATCATCAAAGGCTCGGCTTCTACGCTATACGGCGGCGATGCCATCGGCGGCATCATCAATTTGGTGAGTAAGGAGCCGACGAAAGAAGGCGAACTCAATTTTACTATCAATCAATCGACGCTTTTAGAAACGAATTTGAACGGCTATTGCGCCAAGCGGTTCAAAAAAGTGGGCTTCGCGCTCTTCGCTGCGCAAAATTATCAAAAAGAAGTGGACACCGACAACGACGGTTTGAGCGATGTGCCGAATAGTGCAACCACCGTTATTCACCCAAAACTCGTTTTTTACTTCGATCCAACCGCAACGCTTACGCTAAATTACACCACAACGCTCGACCGCAGAACAGGCGGCAAAATGGGATTAGCCTCCAATATTAACTACAATATCGATTCTATTTATCGCGTCATCAATTCGATAGCTAGAAATACGCTCGATATTAAGTTTAAAAAGGAATTTGATGAAAATAGCAGCCTAACTATCAAAGTAAGCGGTAGCAGTATGCAGCAAGAAATGAATGTAAAACGCAATTATTTCTACGGCGACCAAGGCATTTATTATTCGGAAATTGCTTATTTTAAAAAACATAAAAACATGGATTGGGTGTTTGGCGCAAATTTTAATGGCGATATTTTTAAAAATAAAACGCCGCTTTTACCTAATATACTCGATTACAATTATCAAACCGCTGGCGCATTTGTGCAAAACACTTGGCGAGCAACCGATAAACTGACCATAGAAAGCGGTTTTAGAGCCGATTATCATTCCACGAAGTCGTTTTTTCCGCTTCCACGTTTATCGTTTTTATACAAATTTGATAAATCGTTTAGCGCAAGGCTGAATGGCGGTTTTGGGTATAAAATACCAACAGTCCTCAACTATTTAGACCTCGAAACCGACCTTCCTTATTACGCAAATAGCCGCAACCTACAGCCCGAACTCTCGCAAGGCATCAATGCCGATATAAACTATACGCACCGCTTTTCTAATAAACTCAACGTGACACTCAATCAATCGTTTTTCTTTACGAACTTGAGCCGCCCTGTTGCCGACAGCGCACATTATAATAATACACTCACCTTATACAATGCCGAAAAACCCTTGCAAACAAAGGGCTTGCAAACGTATGCCCGTTTGCGTTACAGCAATATGGAATTGTATTTGGGCTATGTTTTTACCGATGTCACCAAGCTATACGATGCCTATCAACCCGCACCTTATGTTACGCCGCGCCACAACTTTTCCACCACGTTTTTCTACGAATTGGAAGAAGGTTGGCGTTTTGGCCTCGAAAGTTCGTTGATAGCAGGGCAATTAGACCAAAGCTATCAGCCTGCGCCCAATTATTTCCTCTTGGCAACGATGGCGCAGTATCATGTAGGCAAATTTACTTTCGTACTAAACGGCGAAAACTTATTAGACTTTCGTCAAAATAAATCGGCGAAAATATACGATGGAACGATTAGTAGCCCCGTTTTCCATAAACTCTACGCGCCTATCGATGGCCGTGTTGTGAACTTGTCGGTAAAGATTAATTTGTAAAAAAGATTAAGTTCTAAAACCCTGAGAGAAGTGTAAATATAACCCACGATTTTAATTGTGGGTGCGAAAAACCGCCAAATTGGAAACCATTTTAACGGTTTTTGCATAGCCAAAAAGGGCAAAAAGGACAAAACGGTTAAAACCGTTTT
>JBEEMU010000074.1:0-5151 GCA_041192485.1 Bacteroidota bacterium
AAATAGTAGTTCCTGAACGGGCGGTTATCGATTTTAAAGAAGCCCTGTTGATGTGTTTGGTTGACTATTTGCGCAAGCAGCAAATTCCGAACACTATTGCTTCGGTAACAGGCGCGAAACAAGATACAATCGGCGGAGCTTTGTATGAATGGGCAGGTTGATTTTTTTATAATTCCAAAAAATATACCTTTTCCCTATAAAAAACGCAAGTTGGCATAGCATTTGCGTTAGTATAAGCATTTGGGTTTTAAAGCAACGATGCGCCGAACTACTTCGTAGTTGGCGCATCGTTGTTTTTGTAGGCATCGTTTTTGTAGGCATCGTTTTTACGGCTATCGTTTTTACGGCTATCGTTTTTACGTTTACCATTTTTTTACGCCCTACTATTTTCCCTGTTTATTTTCGCTGCCGTTGCTGCCAGTTCTGGCTGCGAAGGTCGGAGTTTTTCTCGGGTGAAATTCAAATCGTCGGCATTGTCTATCGGCACGAGGTGAATATGTGCGTGCGGAACTTCCAAGCCAATAACCGCAAGGCCAATTCGTTTGCAGGGAACCGCTTGGCGCACCTTTGCGGCAACGCTTTTCGCAAAAACCATCATTTCGGCGAGTTTATCGTCGGCTATATCAAAAATATAGTCGGTTTCGTGTTTCGGGACTACTAATGTATGCCCTTCGCGGAGCGGCATCACGTCTAAAAACGCTAAAAAATGCTCGTTTTCCGCTATTTTATGGCAAGGAATATCACCTTGAACAATTTTTGAAAAAATAGAAGCCATTGTTTTTTTTAGAATTTAATGTTTAAAATGACGTGTCCCCGTTATTGCCATGGCCATATTGACGCTATTACAAAAGTCGATGCTGTCTTGGTCGCGCACCGAACCTCCTGGGTGAATGACCGCCGTGATGCCCGCTTCGTGCGCCGCCTCCACACAATCGCTGAAAGGGAAAAACGCATCGGAAGCCATTACTGCGCCGTGCATATCGAAGCCAAAGGTATATGCTTTCGAAACGGCTTGTTTGAGTGCGTCTATACGGCTTGTTTGCCCGCAGCCCATCGCAATAAGCTGTTCGTTTTTTACAAAAGCAATCGTATTAGATTTCAAGTGTTTGGCACAAATATTGGCGAAGAGCAAGTCTTTTATTTCGTTTTGTGTCGGTATTTTGGTTGTAACGAAGCGCAAATCCTCCATTCTCTCGGTTTTGTGGTCGCTATCTTGTTCCAAAGTGCCGTTCAAGAGCGATTTATACTGTTTTTTCTGCGGTTCGTAGGCTTTTTGGCGTAAAATGATGCGATTTTTCTTTTTTTGCAAAATTAGCAAGGCTTCATCGTCGTAATTTGGGGCGATAACTATTTCAAAAAACAATTTGTCTAATTCTGTTGCGGTTGCGGCATCTATTGGCTTGTTGCAGCATAAAACCCCGCCAAAAGCCGAAGTCGCATCGCAAGCAAGCGCCATATTCCATGCCTCCAACAAAGTAGTTCGGGTGGCTAATCCGCAAGGATTCGTGTGTTTTATAACGGCAAAAGTGGGGTCGTTGTGTCGGAATTCGTGCATCAAATTGACGGCGGCATCGGCATCTACGAGGTTATTATAAGACAGTTCTTTGCCGTTCAATTTTTCAAAAAGGTCGTTCAAATCGCCGAAAAACGTGCCGTTTTGGTGCGGATTTTCGCCGTAGCGCAAAGGCATTGCATTGTCGCTCGTTTCGTCGTCGTCGCTAAAATCGTCGTTGAAGTAGCTAAAAATAGCTTCGTCGTAAGAGGCAGAAACGCTGAATGCACGGCGAGCAAAGACACGGCGCTCTATTTCGGTCGTGATGCCCTCGCCGTTTTTCAAAATTTCTAAGAAGCTGCCGTAATCGGCGCGTGACGGAACAATCACTACTTCTTTGAAGTTTTTGGCGGCGGCGCGAATGAGCGAAATACCGCCGATGTCTATTTTTTCGATGATTTCGGCTTCGTCGTTTGTGGTAGCAACGGTTTGCTCGAACGGATACAAATCAACGATAACCAAATCGATTTCTGGAATGTCATACTGGTCGAGTTCGGTAAGATGCCCATACTCTCGACGCGCCAAAATGCCGCCAAAAACCTTTGGGTGCATCGTTTTTACGCGGCCGTCTAAGATGCTCGGGTAAGTAGTCAGCTCTTCTACGGCGGTCACGGGAATGCCTAATTCTGAGATGAATTTATGCGTACCGCCTGTTGATAGCAATTGAATATCTAAGGCGTGTAGGTGGCGAATAATCGGTTCGAGATTGTCTTTGTGGAAAACCGATACGAGTGCGGTGCGAATGCGTTTTGGATTGTGCATATTAAAATTGCCTATTAAAATTGCTTGTTGCGACTGAATTTATTTTTTTATTTTTACGGTATCCCTTTTAAGAAAAGAAGAAGAAATAAACTCTATTATTTATACTCTACTCTACTCTACTCTATTATTTATGCTCTACTCTATTATTTATGCTCTACTACTTAAAAATTGCGCAATACTTTTTGGAAGCGCAAAGTTAGGCAGACTTTCGGCATCAACCAATAGAAAGCCGTCGGTTTCTGGAAGTGTGCAATCTATATTGTTTTCAATGATATAAAATTTGCAATGTATTTTTTGGTGTGAAAGTGTTTGTTCCGACGTTTTTAGCTGTTTTATAACGGGTTTTTGCCTACCAAAAAAAGTATGAAAATCTGTTTTTAAATAGCTTGAATAATTCGACTGGCTTAAAGCGCGTTGTATTTTTAGTAAAAATACTTTCGTTAATTTTTTAAATCGACTGTTTTTTGTAGCGGTATCAAATAAGGTTTTGCTTTGTTTTTTGGTAGGTAAAAATGTTTTAAAACGCCCAAAATTGCGCCTTGTTTCTATCAACGGCAACTGCCAAAGGTCTTGCCAAATATCTTTATGGCTTCGTTTTTGCAGCCAGATTTGCTTGTTTTTACCAAAATAAAAATAATGAAAATAACGGTGTTTCAGGGCATTTTTCTTTGATTTGACGGGTAAAAGCCGGATTAAATCGTCGGTTGTTTGGCTTGTAATTAGAAATGCTTGACAATCCTCATTAAACGGGCAGGTGCTGCACTGCGGATGAGTAGGCGTACAATGTGTTGCGCCAAAATCTATAATTGCTTGATTGTAATCGGCTGATTTTGAGGTGTTTAGCAGGCTTTGCGCCAAAATTGCAAACTCTTTTTTCCCTTGTGTGCTATCAATAGGTGTGAAAATGCCGAAAATGCGCGACAAAACCCGATACACATTTCCATCAACGACCGCATAAGGCAGCTCGTAAGCAAAAGAAGCGATTGCGGCGGCGGTGTAATCGCCTACGCCTTTCAGTTCTCGAATATCGGCGTAAGTAGCGGGAAAAACGCCGCCGTGAGCAGCGCGAATATATTGCGCGGTGCTGTGCAGATTACGCGCCCGCGAGTAGTAGCCCAAGCCCTGCCATAGCCGCATCACCGCTTCCGACGGCGCAGCAGCCAAATCCGTAACTGTCGGATAGGCTGCAACAAAGCGTTCGTAATACGGCAAGCCTTGCTCTACGCGAGTTTGTTGCAAAATGATTTCGGATAACCAAATTTTATACGGGTCGCGTTCGCCTTTCCAAGGCATAGGGCGCAAATGCTGTGCCGCCCATGCGAGTAATTTAGCTGAAAAATTCAAAAAATACTTAATTTTAACGCCGCAAAGGTACGCTTTTTATTCGTGGTAATCGGCAACTTTTTAACAATTCGTCGGTTTATATTCGCCATTCATCGCCCAAAAACAGCCGTTTGCGAACTTGCGCTTTGCAAAATGCTCGATAGTGCCGTACCTTTGTATCAACAAAAGGAAATTAAGATTGCTTTTGCCACAGTTGCTTATTGCTTTTGCCCTTTAGTTTTAACAATCAAAAATCATTTTTTTTTAAACAAATCATTTTTTCAAATTCATATTATTTCTTATCATGGAAAATTTAACAGAAAAAAATCAAGACTTAGCAGGCACAGAAGAGCGCGAACTCCGCCGAATTGCTAAAAAAAGAGTTGGCTTCAAAAACCATGCGTTTGCCTATCTATTAGTCAATACAATGGTTTGGGCGTTCTGGCTGTTTAGCGGCGAAGGGCATTTTAGTCAAGGCGCACCCTGGGGCATGACGTTTTTTTGGGGCATCGGTTTAGCCATACACGGGACATCGGTTTATTTCCGCCCTTCTTTCATCTCGGAAGAACGCGAGTATGAAAATTTGCGCAAAGAGCGCGGTCTGTAATAAAAAAAATGCCAACCTTTACATTTGTAAAGGTTGGCGTTTTTTTATTCGATAACAGCGCACGTTGTAAGTGCCTAATACCTTCAATATTTTAATGTCGTCTTTCAACAATTCAGACAAAAAGCCCTCTAAAATTTAAAAATCCGCTTTATTGCGCAGTAGATTTTTAATAAACCAGTCAAAACGCACTAATTGTTTTGGTGTTGGCGGTATTTTGGGTTGTTTCTTTGCCATATTTTATAGCAGTTATTGTTTGAAACTTATCAAGTCTTCGTGTTTTAGGCTGTCCACATACACCAATTAATTATACATTGCCTCGCGCTGCGCTTTAATGTCTTTATTCATCAAATACTCGTCAAACGACATTAATTTGTCTAATGCGCCTTTCGGCGTAATTTCAATGATGCGATTGGATACTGTTTGCATGAATTGTTGGTCGTGCGACGTGAAAATCAAATTGCTGGGATATTCCATCAACGAGTTATTGAACGCGATAATCGACTCCAAATCTAAGTGATTTGTAGGCTCGTCTAACAGCAAGAAATTCGGGTTTTTCAACATCATTCGCGAAAGCATACAACGCACTTTTTCGCCGCCCGACAATACCGACGATTTTTTCAGCACCTCTTCGCCCGAAAACAGCATACGGCCTAAGAAGCCGCGAATAAACTGCTCATCTTTTTCGCCTTCACGCGAATACTGGCGCAACCAGTCCACTAAGTTTTGGTCGTTATCGCCTTGAAAATACGCTGTATTATCGTTTGGCAAATAGGCGGGTGTGATAGTCACGCCCCAAGCAAACGTGCCTTCATCGGGTTCCAGTTCGCCGGCGAGAATCTGGAAAAACGCGGTTCGAGCGAGTGCTTCCCGCGAATACAGAGCGATTTTTTCGCCGCGATTGATGCTA
>JBEEMU010000075.1:0-4469 GCA_041192485.1 Bacteroidota bacterium
CAGAATATGCCGTAAAAGCAATTGCCCTTCATGGCTCTGCAAAAGCTCTTCGGTTGATAGAATTTTATACGCGAAAGTATAAAACTACTTATAAAAACATAGGTGCTGCTGCAAACGAATCCTTTGAACTCGTAGCCGAAGAACTCGATATTTCGCCTTATGATTTAGCAGATACTATCGTTCCCGACTTCGATTTTGAAGGCTTGTTTAAATCCTTTGAAGTAAGTGGCGAAACTTATCGCGCCTTTGTAAACACTGATTTTAAACTCGTTTTCTTAGACGAAAGCAATAAGATTATTAAAAGCCTACCAAAAGAAACAAGCCCAGCACTCAAAGAAGCATTTAAAGACACAGCAAAAGAAATAAAAGACCTTTTAAAGCCGCAAACTACTCGTTTAGAGCAATATCTGATTATACAACGGCGATGGGAAAGCTCAAAATGGGAGTCGCTTTTTAGGCAAAACCCCGTGATGTTTGTTTATGCGGTGCGTATTGTTTGGGGGGCATATTCGCCCGACGGCAACTTGTTATATACTTTCCGCTGCGAAGAAGACCAAAGCCTTGTGACTATAAATGGCGAAGAAATTGAGGTAGATGAAAGCCTAAAAATAGGCTTGGTTCACCCAATTTCTTTGGATACGGCAAGTATCGCTTATTGGAGTCAAAACCTGTTAGATGCGGGAATTACACCTGTTTTTCCACAGCTTTTACGCCCTGTTACGCTCTTGAATACAAACGAACAAACCCTTAAAATGAGCAATACTTTTGTTGGTGTGGAAAGTGGGGGGGCTGCCTTTTTAGGCAAAATGACCAAAAGTGGTTGGAATAAAATGGTAGCAGACGCGGGGTTGATTTCATCTTATTACAAAGGTTTTCCGCAGTTCGGCATCATTGCCTTTGTGGAGCAAACAGGTATGCACGGAATAGGGCTTTACCAAGAAAATGCGGTCATGGGTAGGGTTTATTTTGTAAAAGAAATCGTTATAAAACCAGGAGCTTACTACTATGACGACCCTTCAAGCCCAGGCGACCCACGCCTAATTCCCTTTGGCGATGTGCCGCCGATTATGTATTCGGAGGTCATGGCCGATTTACAGTATTTCAAATAGTCGCGCTTTTCCTCGCCGCCCTGTTAAGTTGATGGTAACTGTTTAGGTGGTTTGAAACGCGGAGCTATTTTTTTAAAACGCAGTCTTTCGCAGAGTTACCGCAGCCTTTCGCAGCGCGGAGGGTTAAAAGAAGACACAAGAGGGGTTTAAGGAATGGATAAAAAATAACTTGGTTAGTTTTACACGTTCCTAAACTTCGTTTAAATCGCAGACCTAAACAGTTACAAATTTTTGTTGTATCTTTGCGTGATTTTTCGGAAAATACAACCCAATTATACCATTCAAAATGCGTTTACAAAGTTTAGAAATTAAAGGCTTTAAGAGCTTTGCAGATAAAACAGTCATCAATTTCAAAGAGGACGTTATCGGTATTGTCGGGCCGAACGGCTGCGGAAAAAGCAATGTGGTAGATGCGATTCGGTGGGTGCTTGGCGAGCAAAAATCAACAGCTTTGCGCTCGGATAAGATGGAAAGCGTCATATTCAATGGCACAAAATCGCGCAAGGCTTCGGGCGTTGCCGAGGTATCACTGACGTTTGAGAACACCAAAAACGTATTGCCAACCGATTATACGATGGTCACGATTAGCCGCGTGTTGTATCGCAGCGGCGAAAGTGAGTACCGTTTGAATGGCGTGAGTTGCCGCCTGAAAGACATTGCTACCTTGCTGATAGATACGGGCATGGGCAGCAATTCTTATGCAATTATCGCGCTCGGTATGGTCGATGACTTATTGGCCGACCGCGAAAACTCGCGCCGCCGACTGTTTGAGCAAGCCGCAGGCATTAGTAAATATAAATCGCGAAAACAAGAAACAATGACGAAGCTGAAAGGCACGGAAGAAGACTTGAACCGCGTGGAAGATTTATTGTATGAAATAGATAGTCAGTTGAAACAATTGGAACGGCAAGCCAAACGCGCCAAAAAGTGGGTGGAATTGAAGGACGAATACCGCACATTGAGCTTGGAATTGGCGGTTTGGCGGTTAGCCGAATTTAAAGAAACGTTTAAAAGCCTCAAAGAAAAGATACAAAACGAGGAGATTGCGCTCACAGAATTAGATGCGAATATGGCGAAAGCCGAGGCCGCATTAGCGATTGAAAAAGCCAAAAACTTGGCACAGGAAAAGAACTTGAGCGAGAAACAACGCGAATTAAATAGTTTGGTTGGGCGGATACGCGGCATGGAAAACGACAAGAAAATGGCGCAGCAAAAGATTGATTTTTTGCAAAATAAAGCGCAAGATTTGCAAAAACAAGTACATTCGGCGCAAAGCCGTTTAACGCAACTCGCCGATGACATCGATTATTATCGCGGCGAACTGAACGCCGAAAAGCGCATAGAAGCCGTGGTAGAAGACAATTTGGTAGCAGCCGAAAAAGACTTGAAAAATGTGAAAGAGCAAACCGCAAATTTTAAAGATAAATTAGACGGGCAATTGCGGATACAACAGCAGATTGAACGGCAAATTGTGGACTTGGAAAAACGCCGTATTGCGCAACAAACAAACAGAGAAAACGTTGATCGAGACATAGACCGCGCTTCGGGTGATATGAAAAACCGCTCTGAAGAACTCTTACTGCTCAAAGAAAACCGCGATATTTTGCATAAAAAACAGTTGCAGCAGCAGCGTTTCTTGGAAGATTTGGAAGACAAAGAAGCCGATAGAAAGGAAGAATTGGCAAGCGAAGAAAGCCGATTAGCCGACCAGCAGCAGCTATTGAATAACAAAAACCGCACAATAGATGCGAAGCGGAATGAGTATAAATTGACAAAATCGTTAGTGGAAAACTTGGAAGGTTTCCCCGAATCTATCCGCTTTTTGAATAAAGACAAAGACTGGGCGACGTGTGTGCCGCTGCTTTCCGATGTGCTGTATTGTCAGCCAGAATACCGCGTGGCTATTGAAAACTTTTTAGAACCTTATTTGAATTACTATATTTCGCCTGACATTGAAACGGCAACCGAAGCAATCGCAAAATTGAGTCATGCACAGCGTGGACGGGCTAATTTCATTTTACCGTTAGTAGAAATACGAGGAGGAGCAGAAACCTCGTTGGAAAATGAAAAGTCGGCTATAAATTTCGTTGAGTTTGACGAAAAATATGCTTATGTATTCGATTTTTTATTAAAAAGTGTTTATCTAATAGACGATGAGCAAGAAATTACTTCTTTTATTGCCGATTTACAAAGCAAAAACATTGAAAACTACCTTATTTTAGCCAAAAATGGCGCGTTTAGTCGTGGAAATCGAACAATTGCAGGCGGCTCTGTGGGTTTATTTGAGGGAAAACGCATTGGCCGGAAAAAGAATTTGGAGATATTGGAGCGCGAAATTGCGGCATTGGAAGCCGAAATTAAGACCATTAATAGTGTGATGGAAACGCTAAAAAACGGCATTGATAAGCTAAGAAAAAACAATCAAGAGCCGTTAATTCGCCGCGAACGCGACGAGTTGAATAGTTTGCAGCAGCAACTCGTGGGAATGTCCACAAAATTAGATAATGTGCATGTGTTTTTAACCGATTTGGAAAAAAGAAAACAGCAAGCCGAAGAGAATATTAAGCTATTGGAATCGCAAGATGGCAATACGTCGCAGCAATTGTCGGACTTGGTGCAGCAGCAGCAAGACTTGTTTGATACCGTTGGCAAAGCGGATTCGTCGTATCGGCAGACCGCCGAATTGCTAAGTAAAACGTCGGCAATATACAATGAGCGCAATGTGGATTTTATCAAGCAGCAAAATAAAGTGGTGCAGTTGCAGCGCGAACTAAATTTTAGGGAAAAACAGCGCACCGACTTGACCGAACAAACGGATAAAAATAATGCGGATTTGAAAAACAATGCCGCCGCTATTTTGCAAGCGCAAAACGAAGTGGACATCTTCACAAAAACCTTGCAAGAGCGTTATGCCGAGCGTGATATTTATACCAAAACGCTAACGAATGTGGAGCAAAACTACTTTGGTTTGCGCACAGGAATCGGCACGATGGAGGATAATATTAAAAAAGAGCAGCGCAACCGACAAGCGCAACAAACCGCAATATTGACTTTAAAGGATAGCTTTACGGACGTGAAGCTGCAAATTTCGTCGATTAGCGAGCGATTGCGCATCGAATTTTCGGTGGAAGTGAACGACCTTTTAAACCAAGAGCCGAATGTCGCTTACAACAAGGAAGACTTGACGCAGCGCACCGAATTGCTGAAAAAACGCTTAGACACTTATGGCGAGGTCAATCCGATGGCCATAGAAGCCTACGACGAAATGGCGGAGCGACACAAATTTATCACGGTGCAGCGCGACGATTTGGTGACAGCAAAAGCCTCGCTTTTAGAAACTATCGGCGAAATAGAATCGGC
>JBEEMU010000076.1:0-4922 GCA_041192485.1 Bacteroidota bacterium
TGTATGGTATCATGATTACAAAATATTTGCATCAGATTGTACGGTTATCCGCAGCAAAGACGAATATGAAATATCCACGCTGTTTTTGGCAGAAGTATTGAAACTAAAGCAAACCGAAATCTATAATATGCAGCAAGGCGCAGGGCAACCGCACGTTTATGCAAGCGATTTGTGTAAAATGAATATTCCCATACCACCACATTCGATACAAAATGAAATTATCGCCCACATCAATCAATTACGCCAGCAAGCGCAAGACTTGGAAACAGCAGCGGCAAGCGCAATAGACACAGCGAAAAAAGAGATAGAAACGACGATATTAGGCGGAAAGTGAAAATTAGACAAAAAGGCATAGCGTGTCAGTATATTTTGCATACTGACACGTTTTTATTTTAAAAATGGCAGGATATAAGACATTTTGACACAAAAAATGGTATGGCATAGTCTTTAAAACTATATTTTAGTGTGTTTCTACACACTATTCATACATATTTTTCAACAATTTAAATCAAAACGATTTGGAAAATTTTTACTCGGCATATAATTTGCCTAATTTTGCTTCTATAGAAGAAGTAAAGAAACACCGAAACAATCTTATTAAAATTGCGCATCCTGACACAACAGTTGCAGACAAAGAATTTGCAACAGCATTTACTGCAAAAGTAAATGCTATTTTTAAACAAATAGGAAATGTAGAGAACAAAGCCCTTTACGATGCAAAACTAAACAAATATTTAGAGCAACCCGAAATACTGGCGAATAAAAACAGGCAGTTAGAAGAAAATATGAAAAATCAAATGGCTTTAACTAATTACATAGAAAATGAAGCAGCAAGGTATAAGAAAAATGCTGATGATATAAAATTAGCGGTTGGCGTAGGGCTGACTCTTTTCGTTGTAGCGGCTTTAATTCATCACAATAATAATGACTAAATTTTAAAACAATGGCAAAACAAAAAATGACTAAGATAGCCAAATTCTATCTTATTAGAGGTATAAATCATACTCTCAAAGAAATCTATCATGGTGTTTCAGATACAAATAAAGGTACTTTTTATCAAAAAGAGGTTTTATCTTTAAAGTTGTGGTACCACACACATAAAATAGATTGGACTGTTTTAGCTACTTACGACACAAAAATAGCCGCAAACAAAGATGTAAAGGAGCAAGAGGAAACTTTTGCAAAAAAGGGTTTCGTGAACCAAACGGATAAAAAGATTAGAGCAAAAATTATTGCTACTATAAACAAACACGTTGAAGCAAAATATACAGCAACCGAAGCAGTTACTAATTATCCTAAATGGAAAGTTGGAATTACTAATAATGTTGAAACGCGCAAAAAGACTATGATAAAAAACTTTGAAGTAAAAAGGTTAGCCAACTTTAAGCCCTTTGATGCAAGAACAAACGATAACGCAAAAGCAATAGAAAAACATTTTTGCGACATAGGAATGGAGCGGTGTAAAAATCAAGTTTTTGATGTACCCACCTCTCAATACGTTTATACATTTACTTTACCTGCACCTATAGCCAAGGAAAATATGGATAAAGCAAAGAAACGATTGGATAAAAATAAGGTGTAAAGACGAGCGCGTTTCCTGTTTCAGTCTTACCAAATTTCAAAGATAAAGCTACCAATAGAGTGAGTTTGTATTGGCAATTAGAAACGTGTAAATGATAACCCGCACAAGTTATCATTTACACGTTTGTAATTATACTTAATTCCTTTATTTTACGCTCTATTGTCTTGGACGGAAGGCACTAACCGTTGGACGGAAGGCACTAACCGTTGGACGGAAGGCACTAACCGTTGGACGGAAGGCACTAACCGTTGGACGGAAGGCACTAACCGTTGAACGGAAGGCACTAACCGTTGGACGATTTTTGGGTATAATTGGTCAGTTTTGCGTTTTCCCCCCTTCCACCTTAGCGTTTTTTTGGAAAACTGCAGGGTTTAACATAGAAAAACGAAAAACCAATTTCCAATCAATAGACACCGTTTCTACGGTAATCCAAACCCGATTTTTATCAGCTTTTTGTAAAAAAAATATTTTTTATAAAAGTCACGCAATTTTTTAGGCAATTTTTGCGTTATATATATAGGTAAAGCGTTTCTTCTTTACCGCATAAACAAAGGTATCAATAAGATGCTATATTTTATATTTTTTAAACATTCAAAATTAATTTGTGTATGAAATCTGATTTCATTCCGCGGAGCACAGCCGAATTGTATCAATACCTAACAGCATTTAGGTCGCAGTTGGTTTTATTGCCGTCGGGCTTTTTGCCTGCTCCCCTCAAAACGAGCTTGGAGAGCAACATCGACAAAATCAAATTAGCCACCGAGCAGGCAGCGGCAGCGGAAATCGCTTACCACGCCGCCGTGGAACACCGAAAGTCGGTCACTCATGCCGAACTCAAAGAGTTTCGCGATTCTATTCAAACCATTAAGCATTTCCCCGCCTATACAGACACTATCGGGCAAACGCTTAATATCATTGGCAGCACTATCGCGCCCGACTATTCTGCGCTCAAACCTATCGCAAAAATAGCGAAAGTCATCAACGGGGTGCAGATAAAATACACCCGCGATATTGCCGACGGCGTGAACATTTTTTGCAAACGCGGCAGCGAAACCGATTTTACGCGTCTTGAAAAAGTAACGCGCATCGAGTACACCGACACCCGTGCTAACTTAGACGGTGCTAATGCCGAAACGCGCGAGTACTACCTCGTTTATTATAAAAACGACCTGCCTATTGGTGTGCAGTCCGATACAGTGACTATCCGCGTATAAATATTTTATTAAAAAATCGACGTTTTACGTTACCGACACCTCAAAGGTGTCGGTAACGTTTTCAAAGGTGTCGGTAACGTTTTCTAAATGAACGTAAAAAGTAAAAAAAGGGTCGTAGGAACGACTGATGTATCAAACCATAAGGTTAGCAGACATGAGGGTTAAAATCGAACATCGCGATGCGACTTGATACTCTTTTCTTTTAAACCAATACCCCTAATTCTCCTTCACAAAGCGCGTCGAATACCTGCTACCGTCGGCGGTTTCTACCTGTAAAAAGTAGGTGCCTTGCGGCAAATTTGCGGTATTTATACTGCCGTCATCTGCCAAACTAACCGCTAAAAACTGCCCTAATGCGTTGAAAACGCTGAATTTGCGAATAGCCTGCTGCCTATCGACATCGAGAAATAAGACGGTTTGAGCAGGGTTTGGGTAAACCTTCAAAACGCCTGCTTGCAGCTGATTTTCCACGGCAGTCGTCACCGAAAGATGCGCAGATGCCGCCGCTTGTAGCGACAGTTTTGCCGTAGTTTGCACATCAGCAATAGCGTATAAACGCGCCGTCGCCCAAGTCGATTTCCTCAAAATAGTTTTGCGAATAGTAACGCTACTTCCTATTGTCGCCGAAGGGGCAAAAGGCAGGTGCGCACTCCCTGTAAATGATTTGCGAAAGACATCGTAATGCCGCTGCTCGCCGTTTGGCGAAGCATAAAAAACGGTGTCTTCCGCCAAGCCTAAAAACAAATTTAAACTACTGTAATTATGCGCCGCTCGTGTAGTAACGGTCACGGTTGCCATAATAGAATCTGCGCCCTTCGGCTCTATAACGGCTGCAACGGCAAAAGGCGATACCAAGCCTTGATAGGGTGTAAATAGAGCCGCCGCCGCATAATTTTGCGAGGCAGGTATCACATTGCCGTTGATTACAAGGCGCGGAGTGCCGCCATAAACGCCGTAGTAATTGGTGAACGCATCATTTTCCACCGAGTTTTCCACACTAAATACGCAAGTATTATAGGGCGAACTGGGGTGAAACGCAAGGTGAAGCGTATTCGTTTGCTGCTGCAAATTGGTATAAAAACCGGGGTTGCGGTTGGCGCAAATGCCACAACGAGAATTGGTAAAATGCGCAACAAGATTAGCTTGCGCAACAAGATTAGTTTGCGCAACAAGATTAGCTTGCGCAACAAGATTAGCTTGCGCAACAAGATTAGCTGGCGCAACGGCCTGCGCTTGCAATAGCGTAGAAAACGCCAAATAACCGACTAAAAAACTTAATTTTTGTAACATTTGAACTTGATTGAAAGATGGATTGTATGAATTATTTAACGCCTTAATTCTTTACTGAATTAGACGAAACAAACTCTTTTTCATTACAAAAATAACCTAAAAATTGCCTATGTCTTATAATACATTTTTTTTAGTCCAAAATTTACCCTATTTTTGCGCCTTAATTAAGTATAAAATAAAAATTTAAAAGATACATGGAGCTTTCAAAACACTACAACGCCGCTTCCGCCGAAGGAAAGTGGTACGAGCATTGGGAAACTCGTGGCTACTTTCGCAGTACACCCGACGAGCGCGAACCTTTTACCATCGTTATTCCGCCGCCGAATGTAACGGGCGTGCTGCACATGGGGCATTTGCTCAATAATACGGTGCAAGATATTTTGGTGCGCCGAGCGCGGCAACAAGGCAAAAACGCCCTGTGGGTGCCAGGAACCGACCATGCAAGTATCGCAACCGAAGCAAAAGTGGTGAAAATGTTGCGCGAGCGCGGCATCAAAAAATCAGACCTTAGTCGCGAAGAATTTTTGGCTTACGCCTGGGAATGGAAAGAGGAATATGGCGGCATTATTTTGGAGCAACTCAAACGCCTCGGCTCGTCTTGCGATTGGGAGCGCACCCGTTTTACCTTAGAACCTAAACTCTCGGCTGCCGTCATCAAGGTTTTTGTCGATTTATATAATAAAGGCAAAATCTATCGCGGTTTACGCATGATAAACTGGGACCCCGAAGCAAAAACCGTGCTTTCGGGCGAAGAAGTGATTGTTGGCGAGGAAAATTCGCAGTTGTACCATGTCCGCTATCAAGTAGAAGGCACCGACGAGTATATTACTATTGCG
>JBEEMU010000077.1:0-7758 GCA_041192485.1 Bacteroidota bacterium
AAGGCAAAGTAGTATATGCTACCGTGACCTCGATGACCGAAGGCGACGTTGTCCTCGACATTTCGGCGAAAGCTGATGGTTTAATCTCTCTTTCAGAGTTTCGCGATATTCCAGACCTTCGCGTGGGCGACCGCGTAGAGGTTTATGTAGAAAGTCAAGAAGACAAACGTGGACGTTTAGTGCTTTCACGCCGTAAGGCAAAATTATTGCGCTCTTGGGAATCTTTGGTCGACTCGTTCCAAAACGGTTCGGTTATCAAAGGTATCGTGCAAAGCAAAACGAAAGGCGGCTTAATCGTAGATTGCAGCGGATTAGAAACATTCCTGCCTGGCTCGCAAATCGACATCAAACCTGTCACCGATTATGATTCGTATATCGGCAAAACGATGGAATTCAAGGTTGTTAAAATCAATGAGAACATCAAAAATGCCGTTATTTCACACAAAATCCTTATCGAAAAAGACTTGGAAGAGCAACGCGAGCATATCATCGCAGGCTTGGAAAAAGGACAAGTTTTGGAAGGCACGGTCAAAAACATTACCGACTTTGGTGCATTTATGGACTTGGGCGGCGTAGATGGATTGCTTTACATCACCGATATTTCTTGGGGACGTGTCAATCACCCATCGGAAGTATTGTCAAACAACCAAAAAATCAACGTCGTTGTCTTGGATTTTGATGACAACAAAAAACGTATCTCTCTCGGTTTAAAACAACTTACTCCGCACCCTTGGGAGCTTGTAGGCGAAGTTGCTGAAGGTTCGGTTGTAAAAGGTAAAGTTGTCAATGTGGAAGATTACGGGGCATTCATCGAAATCATGCCTGGCGTTGAAGGCTTAATCCACGTTTCAGAAGTTTCTTGGAGCAGTCAATCGGTTAATGCAAAAGAATTTTTCAAAAATGGACAAGATGTTGAAGCAAAAGTCGTATCTATCGACCGCGCTGACCGCAAAATGTCATTGAGTATCAAACAACTTTCTGCTGACCCTTGGACGCTTGTTGCCGAACGTTTTGCTATCGGTAGCCGTCATGCAGGCGATGTGAAAAATATCACACCGTATGGCGTATTCGTCGAATTAGAAGAAGGTATTGGCGGTATGGTGCATATCAGCGACCTCTCTTGGGTTAAACGTTTCACACACCCGAACGAATTCACGAAAGTAGGCGAAAAAATCGAGGTACAAGTACTCGAAGTTGATGCTGTAAATCGCAAAATTTCATTAGGACACAAACAAACCGAAGAAAACCCTTGGGAAAACTTCGAAACCGTATTCCCTGTGGGCAGTTTCCACGAGGCAACCGTTATCCGTACCGACGAGCGTGGCGCATTAGTGCAACTTCCTTACGGTTTAGAGGCTTTCGCGCCCGTGAAAAATATCCGCAAAGAAGACGGCTCCTTGCTACAAGCTACCGAAACGGTGATGTTTAAAGTAACAGAGTTTAACCGCGATGAAAAACGCATCATGGTTTCGCACTCACGCTACTGGGAAGACATCAAACGCGAAGCCGATGTAGCAACTATGGAGGCGAAAGTTGCCGAAGTAGAAGCCGAACGTAAAACCGTAAGCGAAGTGCAGTCGAAAGTTGAAAAATCAACTCTTGGCGATTTAGATGCACTTAAAGGTTTGAAAATTGACTAATTAAATTTATTTTTATACCAAAAGCAGTTGTTAAAAAAGTGTTCTACTTTTTAGCAACTGCTTTTTTGTTTTCCATTAAATTCGATAGTTTTGATACCAAAAACAACCCCTATCTGTATTGTTGGTGCTGGGCCTGGCGGCGCATCGGCTTCGCTTTTTCTAACCAAACTCGGCATTCACCACGTTATTTTAGAAAAAGATGTCTTTCCGAGAGATAAAATTTGCGGTGACGGTTTAGACCTAAATACGCTTCGTGTTTTACAGCATTACGATGCCAATAGTGTGGAAATACTGCTAAAGGACACTGAGAACTTTATGCCACTAAGCACCACGCGCATCTACGCACCTAATCGCTCTTTTAGGGATATGGATGTTCCCAACCCTGTTGCTAATCGGCCAGTTTATATAATTTGCAAACGTTATTATTTTGATAATTGGCTTTTTCAGCGACTCCCTTCGCCTTACGCAACCGTTATAACTGGTGCGAACGTAAGCAATTTGGAGCGGATTGATGGCAAACTAACAGTTAGTTTTACAAAAGAAGGCATTGATTATCAAATAGTTGCGCCCTTAATTTTGGGTGCCGACGGCGACCACTCAACCGTGCAGCGCAAACTTGATGCACGTAAAATTGACCGCACACATTATGCGGCGGCATTGCGACAATATTATCAAGGCATTACGCCCTTAGAGGGCGAGCCGCGTTTGGAAGTTTATTTTCCAAAAGCCTTGCCTTTTGGCTATTTCTGGATTTTTCCGTTACCTAATGGGCAGTCGAATGTCGGCTTGGGTATGCAAAGTGCTGAATTGAGCCGCACAAAAGCTAATTTGCGCCTTATGATGAAGGAAATTATAGAAACCGACCCTGTTATTGCGCCACGTTTTGCGAATGCGACCGCTTTGGAAGAGCCAAAAGGTTGGGGTTTGCCCTTAGCTTCGCGTTTGCGCAAAGCGTATGGCGATAATTATTTATTATTAGGCGATGCCGCTTCGGTTATCAATCCCCTTTCGGGCGAAGGGATAGGCTCGGCGATGATTTCGGGCTATATCGCCGCACACTTAGCAGAAAAAGCATTGCAGGCAAACCGTTTCGACGAGGCTTTTTTAATGCCTTATCAAAAAGAAGTGACCCGCCGATTGACAGGCGAAATAAATTTTTACAAACGCAGCCTAAAACTGCGCCCCACTATTTGGCAAGCCGTATTCATCAATGTACTTATCAGCACGGGAATTGGCCGCCGCTTATTTCAACGCTCGGTTGTAAAATGGCTGGAAACTGCGTTTGAGAAAAAATTGGTTTTAGATATTTAAAAAGTTTTCCTTAGGAACGTGTAAATGATAACCTGGGCAGGTTTTGCGAAGGATTTTGGCGTGAAGCAAGGCAAATTTTGAGTTCAACGCAGCGCGTTGTACGAAAAATTTAACGCTGCTTCAGAGCAAAAGGCGAGTAAAACTAACAAGTTATCTTTTACCTATTCCTTAACCTCCTCATAGCGAAAACAGTCCGTCGTATGGTCGTTTATCATACCAATTGCCTGCATAAAAGCGTAGCAAATGGTCGTGCCGCAAAACTTAAAACCGCGCTTTTTCAAGTCGAGTGCCATCGCATCTGATTCGGGCGAAGTAGCTGGAACATTTTTGCGGTCAGCCCAATAATTTACAATCGTTTGATGATTGGTAAATTGCCAAATATAATTCGAAAAACTGCCAAATTCAACTTGCGTTTCTAAAAAAGCGGCTGCATTCGTTGCAGCCGCTTTTATTTTTAGCTTATTTCTAATAATTTCCGGGTTTAAAAGCAGTTCGTCGAGCTTATATTGGTCGTATTTTGCTATTTTAGCGGCATCAAAATTATCAAATGCTCGACGGAATCCTTCGCGTTTACTTAAAATAATAGCCCAACTCAAACCTGCTTGAAAAGTATCGAGGACAAAATATTCGAATAACTTAGCATCGTCGTGTGTAGGCACCCCCCATTCGGTGTCGTGATAAGTTATTTCAAGGCTTGTTTTTGCCCAAAGACAGCGGTTCATCGTTTAAAAATTAGGTTGTTACTTGGTCTTCAAACCAGATAAGGCATATATTCCCATTCGGGCGATAGATTAAAACATATAAGCAATTATTTATATTAAGTCAATAAAGTCATTTTTGCGGCTTCCAAAATTTTATTCGCTTGCGCAAATGTGGCGGCTTGCGCATAAACACGCAAGACAGGCTCGGTACCCGACGGGCGAATCATGAGCCATTCATCATCGGAAAGTACAAATTTATACCCGTCCAAATTGTCGGTCGCTTTTACTTGATAGTCGCCGAAATTGGTATAACTATTTGCTTGGCATTTTTCGATAATTTCGTGTTTTTGAGCTTCAGTTAAATGCAAATCGTAGCGGTCGAAAGCGAAAGAACCGACTACCTCATACACTTCTTGAATCAATTCTTTGAGGGTTTTGCCTGTTTTTGCCATAAACTCCATGATCATCAAACCCATCCAAACGCCATCGCGCTCAGGAATATGCCCTTTTACAGCCAAGCCGCCCGACTCTTCGCCGCCGACCAACACGTCTTCGTGTAGCATAATTTCGGCAATATATTTAAAGCCGATTTTCGTAACCTCGAAGTCTAAGCCGTAAATTTCTGCCATTTTCCGCATTTTATCCGTCACGCTAAATGTCACGATAACTTTGCCTGTTAAACCTTTGTATTTATGCAAATAATGCAATAAAAGGAGCAATAAATGATGCGAATCCACAAAATTACCGTCTTCGTCGCACATACCGATACGGTCGGCATCGCCATCGTTTGCCAAGCCTACCGTGAGGTCGTTGCGCGAAGCTAATAGGGCAGAAAGCTCGGTGAGATTGCGCATAATAGGTTCGGGGGCTTGCCCGTGAAACCCTGGATTGTGGTCGCAATGCAAGGCAACCGCATTTGGCAACAGCCGCTGCACACTGCGCTGCCCTGCGCCAAACATCGCGTCATACGCTAAACCCACGCTTTGCATAGACGGAATATCAAACGAATTGCGAGCGTGTTCGTCATAGATTGTTTCCAAATCGACGTAAGTGAGCAAGTTGTTTTCAGCCATAAACTGCAAGGTCGGCATTTCATAGTCTGCAGTGTCGGGTATCCGTTTTTCAACTGCGTTCACATCGTCGGGAATACTTGGCGAACCGTGCTTCGACTTCAGTTTGAAGCCGTTATAAGTGTGCGGATTATGAGAAGCGGTGATAACGATGCCCAAATCGGACTTTGTTTTTACCACACCTAACGACACCATCGGCGTTGATACAAAGCCTTTTGCCAAATAAACATGAATATCATGCGCTCCCATCACACGCGCCGTAGTTTCTGCGAAAAGCGGACCGCCAAAACGGGTATCGTGGCCAATAACCACGTTTTTTGCCCCTTGACTTTTCAGCCAAAGAGCCGTTCCCGTTGCAATACGGCGCACATTCGCCACGGTATAATCATCGCCGATTATCGCACGCCAACCGTCAGTGCCAAATTTTATTGTTTGTATCATAAAAGATAAAATAAGTAGTAGTATATAAATAACCACGGTTTTGAAACCCTGTTAAATAAGGTACTCTGAGGTAATGATAACCGTGTTTATTTTGCCAGAGGCGCTTATTCAAAAAGTCTAATTAAATTTTACTAGCCAACAGCACTACCGTTAGTGCTGAAACGGCAAATTGGAATACTTTCATGGTTGTTTCTATTACGTCGTCGTTGTTCTTGTTCGTCTGTGGTGCGTTAGGGTCTTTCGAATCTTTGTCATCTAATGGTTTTACGCCTACCGAAATGACGCAGCCAGGTTGAATCTTCGGATAGTCGTTGAAAACCCAAAAAATACGTTTTGTTTTCCGTACTGCCCCGTTCGGGTAGAGAATGCGCGTATGATAATAGCTGCCACGTTTTTCTTTGCTCAAGCCGCCAGCATACTCTTGCACATAATATTGCACACCTTTATTGGGGCGATAGGTCATACTGATGCGTTTTACGAGGTCAATAGTCGGGTAATCGACCGCGCCTTCTATCGAAACTAACTCACGTGCTTTTGGTATCGTAATGATATCGCCCGGTTTTAGTAAATAGTTGTAGTAAGAGAATTTATGTCGCAGCGCGTTTTTCAAATCTAAAATCACAAAACCTACATTATCTTGACTACGCACTAAGGTCGCATCTCGTGGTTCGGCTATCTGATTTAAGCCGCCCGCCCGTCTGATTACATCGGTCAAACGCTCTTTATGGCTCAAAATAGCGTAAGTTCCTGGGTATCGCACTTCGCCATTCAGTGTGACATAGCGTTGCAATTCGAAGCCAGGCATTCGGCGAACGCTAATTTGGTCAAAGGGTTGCAGTTTGAAATTGGCAAGCTCTTCGTTTTTAATATAAAGCGTGTCCTGAATTTCGATAATCTTAACAATCGTTCTAACAGGCTCGCCTTGTTTGATAATGACGCGCGAAATTTCAATTTTTTTATGGTCAGCTTCAAAGGTTAAACCGCCTGCACGAAAAATGGCATCGCGCAAATTTGTATTCACCGTATAGCGTTGCTCGCCTGGGCTTCTCACTGCGCCTAACACATTGATAGCAAAGCTTTCGCGTAAAATAGAGCGCGAAAGTATGAACAGCTCATCTTTTGATTGAAGCACCATATTTTCAGCCGACCCAGGATTTTTAAGCACCTCATCTAAATTTATACGATAATATAGGCGCGACAAATCTTTTTGTACTCTGCTTAGGTAAACTAAGGGCGTATTCGCATCTTCGCGCAGTTCTGCTTTTTTTATAAAATCGCTCACACGAGTTTTTCCTACTATGATTTGGTAACGGCCTGGCAATTTAACAGCACCTGTTATTTCTCCAAAATTGGTGAAGTAATCAGGGTCGATGATATTCATTGTGATAATATCGCCTTTTTTCAAGGGGAAATCTTGGCTCGAACTATCTAAATCTTTCAAACTAACGTCATAAAGTTTGGTTTCATTATCTTCTATGCGTTGTACTTGGAAATTGCCTGTGTAAGTGTTCGGCAAAATGCCACCTGCCTTACCAATCAATACGCGCAAGCCCTCGTTCAGTAGTAGCTCGTATTTGCCGGGTCTATCGACCGCCCCTCTAATCGTAACTGATTTAGACGTTATCTTTAACCCGCCATCAATCGTTGGCACAATGATTACATCACCTTTTTTCAAATCCACATTCGTATTATTTTTTTCTAAGTCGTTAAAATCCACCACAATAATTTTAGTTTGGTCGTTTTCAAAGCGAGATATTTGAAAATTGCCTTTAAGCGCATTGGGCGATAAACCACCCGCTTTACCTATCAATACGCGCAAACTCTCGTTCAGAAGTAACTCGTAATCGCCTGGCTTTTCTACTGCTCCTCTTATTGTGACTAATTTAGAAGTTTCCTTCAATCCGCCATCAATCGTTGGCACAATCACGACATCGCCTTTTTTCAGCTCCACATTCGTATTGTTTTTTTCTAAGTCATTATAATTTACTACAATAATTTTAGTTTGGTCGTTTTCAAAGCGAGATATTTGAAAATTTCCTTTAAGCGCGTTTGGCGATAAACCGCCAGCCTTACCTATCAATACGCGCAAGCCTTCGTTAAGAAGTAGTCCGTAATCGCCGGGTCTTTCAACCGCCCCTCTTATCGTGACTGATTTAGAAACCTCCTTAAATCCGCCATCAATCGTTGGCACAATAATTACATCGCCTTTTTTCAAATCCACATTCGTATTATTTTTTTCTAAGTCATTATAATTGACCACAATAATTTTAGTTTGGTCGTTTTCAAGGCGAGATATTTGGAAATTGCTTTTAAGTGCGTTTGGCGATAAACCACCTGCTTTACCTATCAGTACGCGCAAGCCTTCGTTAAGAAGTAGTCCGTAATCGCCAGGTCTTTCTACCGCCCCTCTAATCGTGACCAATTTAGAAACCTCCTTAAATCCGCCATCAATCGTCGGCACAATCACGATATCGCCTTTTTTCAAATCCACGTTCGTATTATTTTTTTCTAATTCGTTAAAATCCACTACAATAATTTTAGTTTGGTCGTTTTCAAAGCGAGATATTTGGAAATTTCCTTTAAGTGCATTTGGCG
>JBEEMU010000078.1:0-3644 GCA_041192485.1 Bacteroidota bacterium
TTTAGTTCTTCCGCAATAGGCGAAAGTATTTGTATTGTAGGGCGTACTGTTTTTTGAGGGTTTATGCCAAAGGTATTACTTTGCGCAGCATACAAAGCAACCCCATCAACGCGGCTAATTCGCGCGACAAGGTAAAGAGATAGCCCTGTTTTAGCTTCGCTTTTTACATCGACATTCCAAACGCTATTTATGCAGACGCGCCCATTTTGCGGCAAATAATTTAAGGCAACTTGTCCTACCGATTACTGGGTATAGGTAATAACCAATAGCACGAAAAGCCATTGTTTAATTGGTAAGAATTCTTTTAACATTTAGGTATAGTTGTTTCATAGAAATAATGGAGCTTACTGATGTTTTACTGCGCAAAGGTATGTATTTTTATTTTTACTTTTATACTTTTTGTAAAAAAAAAATTAAAAATCGAAATTATAAATGACAGCTAAGGAATGCTATGAATGTTAGGAACGTGTAGTGTGCCCTATTTAGCTGGGTTCACGGCTGTGACGCGCTTTTTTTATGCGAATACCATTCACTTGCTCAAAATGCACGACACTTGCTATTTTATGCCATTCACTGAAAACTGTTTTTTTATTCTGGCCAATCGCCGCACCTTTGCATTATTATTGTTTAAAGTCAATCTTTTAAAATCAAGTTTTTAAAATCTAATAACTCTCAATCTCATGTTTAAAAATCAAATGCCTAAATTGGCAATCCTATTCTGCGCGGTGCTGTTCTCTACGGCTATTTTTGCGCAAAGCTACCCACACTTACAAGTGTCCGGACGCTTTCTTAAAAGCCCTTGCGGAGATACCATTATCTTGCGTGGAGTGAATTACGCGCCCTATAACTGGGGTTACACGCAATCGGCGGAGTATATGAGCCAAATTGCGCAAACCGGCGCGAACGCGGTGCGCATTACTTGGTATGCCAGCAATCCGGGTACAACCGAATATACTGCTGCTAATTTAGACACCGTTTTAGCACGGTGTGTGCGCTATAAAATGATTCCTATCGTCGATCTGCACGACCAGACTTGCGCCGACGCGCCTGCTGCACTCATTACAACGTCTAATTATTTTTTACAACCTACCATTTCTACGGTTTTACTAAAATATAAAAGCTCGTTGATTATCAATATTGCGAATGAAGCCCTGTATGTGGGCTGGGCAAACGACCCGGTGGTGGCACTGCAAACCTATATTAGCACTTATAATACGATTGTGCAAAACTATCGCAATGCGAATTTGCAAATGCCGATTATGATAGACGCGCCCGACTGTGGCACGAATATTGATGCTTTCAATACCGCAGCGGCAACCATTACGGCTGCCGACTCTTACCATAATATGCTGTATAGCGGTCATGCTTATTGGTATTCATTTGCTAATAATGACCCTATTATTGCTCAACAAAAACTGCAAACAGCCGTAAATAATAATATTCCCTTAGTATTAGGCGAAATTGCTAATTACCAAGATGATGCTGCGCCTTGTGCGTATCTATTACCTTATCAACAGCTTTTAGTCAGTTGTAAAGCCTTGAAAATAGGGTGGTTAGCGTGGTCCTGGGTGTCGGATAACTGCGCAAGCCGCCAGATGTCGACGAATGGCAATGTGAATAGCTTAACGGCTTTTGGATTTAGTATTGTAAACGATGCCACAACGGGCTTATTGGCAACAGCCGTTCGTTCACCTTACCTATTAAATAACAGTGTTTGTGTGTCTGCTTGCCAGCCGTTTACGCCTATTATTACAGTTGCAGGCGCAAGCTGCCCCAAAACACTAAGCACATCGGGCTATACAACATATCTTTGGAGTAATAGCGCAACAACGGCAAGTATTTCTGCGGCTTCCACGGGAATTTATACCGTAACCGTCACAAATGCAGCGGGTTGTACAGGTACGGCGACCGTATTGGTCGATTGTTGCAACTTGCAAATAACCGAAATGCGCAGCCTTATTTATGTGCATGCGCAAGCCGTGACCTTCCCAACACCCACCGTTACAGGTTGCGCCGCAGGCAGCGTACTCACTTATCTTTGGGATTTTGGCGACGGCTCCACCTCCACACTCGCCTCGCCTACACGAACTTACGCGGCTGTCGGTGTTTATAATGTTTGTTTAACCGTTACTTGTACGACTGCAAACGGCTCGTTTTGTCGCGTAAAATGCTGCCGCGACGTGAATATTGGTAAAAACTGCCCGTCGCTTTACCCGACGTTTAGCTTCACTACGCCTGCAACGGGTTTAGCTTACACGTTCACGGGAACAATTCAGTCGACCAGTGTTGTTCCTGCGCCGACTTCTACTTACGAAATTTATAATAGCACGAATACTTTGCTAACCCTTACAGGCACCAATGTCACTTACGCCTTCCCGAGTAGCGGCGAATACACGGTTTGCCGCAATTTAGCTTACACGGCCGACGGTGTATCCAGCACCGCGAATTACGGCGCATATTGCGCCAATAGAAACTGCCGCAAACTGACCGTTATGCCGACAACGGGTTGCAATGCTGCCGCAAAATTTGTGGCTACAACCTATAAAGCGAACCCATTGAATGTGACATTCAACGCATCGTCGTACTCCACAGGCGCAACAGCCTATTACTGGGAATACAGCACTTCGCCGACAGGTGCGTTCACGCAACTCGGCACGGCAGCCAATTCTATTCTCGGAACGCCCGCCTTTTTATTCCCAAGCACGGGCGTTTATTGGGTGCGCTTGACCGTCAATAAAGGAACGGCTTGCGAAACAGCTATTATTGCGCGTATCAACTTAAACGGGTTTACTTGCACCTCAAGCTCTTCGACAAACCCTAATCGCACGATAAACCCTGACGGCAGCATAGAAATCGGCAACAGCGACATCAACGACGGCATCGGTTTATACCCGAACCCGACCGACAGCAACGTCACCATCACGTTCGGCAACGACATCAAAGCGACGACGATGGTCAAGGTTTTTGATATGAAAGGCACACTCATCGCTTCGTTCCGCACACAAGAAGGCGACAGTCAAACCGTCATCGACCTCTCGAATCAAGCCGCTGGTATGTATCTTTTCCACATCGAAAACGAAAACGGCGAGCGATTAGTCAAGAAAGTGATAAAAGAATAGGTTGGATTCGGGCGTTGGAGTTTATCCCAACATAATAAAGGTCGGGCGTTGTATCTGGGCGTTGGAGTTTATCCCAACGTAAACAATATAAGTGAGCTTGGGACCTTGGGAGTTACCCCAACGTATAGAGGCTTTTTCACAATACAAGTGAGCTTCGTACAACGCGCTGCGTTGAACTCAAAATTTGCCTTGCTTCGTGTCAAAATTCTTCGCAAAACCTGCCCAAGTTATCATTTACACGTTCCTTACCTTTTCTCAACTCCTACGACTTTAGTCGTATTTTACGGCAAACAGCCCCTAAAAACATACAACTAAAGTCGTAGAGGTGTTCTAAATTTATAATAAAGGCCTTATATTTGCTCTATAATTAGCAGTAGCATAAATACTGGCTATATGGAATCCCACAAAATAATAAACCCTTTTTATCCTTGGTAATCATCTCTTCTCTAAATAACGTTAAAATAAACGCATTTCAACAAGTTATCAATTTCAACAAGTTATCCATTTAACAATTATCATCAATAG
>JBEEMU010000079.1:0-9097 GCA_041192485.1 Bacteroidota bacterium
CTGCCGTTGAGAAATATGACAAAGCCTTGAAATTAGATGCCGACAACCTACTGGCATTAACAGAAAAAGGAATAACGCTTCTTTCGTTAGAAAAATACGAAATGGTGGTGAGCAGTTGCAAAAAGGCGATAGAAAAACACCCGAACGAGGAGGCGTTAGATGCCGTTTATAACAGCTATGGCACAGCCTTAGACGAGTTGAAAAAGCCGAAAGAAGCCCTGAAAATATATAGCGAGGGCATCAAAAAGTTCTCAAAAAACTATATGCTGTATTTCAATAGAGGCATTGCTTCGGCGGGTATGCGAGAATTTGACGATGCCATGCTCGATTTTCAAAAAGCGGTGCAACTCAACCCGAAACACGCAGGTTCGCATAATGCAATTGCGAGGCTTATGAATGGTAGTAATAAAAAAATACCGGCACTTTTGGCGTATGCCCGATACTTGGTTTTAGACACCGAAAGCAAACGCGCAAAAGGAAATGCCGAAGCTCTCCAAGAAATAATGAACGGAAATGCAAAGAAAACAGGCGATAAATCGGTTACAATAAACTTAGATGCCGCCGACTTAGCCGACACGACGGCAACAGGCAAAGCAAAAGAAAACGATTTTAAAATGGCTAATATGATATTATCGCTATCGGCAGCTTTAGACTTTGACGATAAAAATAAAGGTGAAAATGCCGCCGAGCGATTAGCACGCAAATTCGAATCTGTTTGCGCAATGCTTGGCGAAAAATCGCCTAAAAAAACAGGCTTCTTCTGGACTTACTACGCCCCTTATTTTGCCGAAATGAGCCAAAAAAAGTTAGTAACTACTTTCGCTTATATCGCCTTAGCAACCACAAACGACAGTAAAATAGACAAATGGCTCAAAACACATACCGCTGATATCGATAAATTTTATGAATGGTCAAGCCATTTTACATGGAAATAAATGTTTAGGAAGTCATCTTTAATATAAGGATAATCTTACTTATTTTTCGTTTAATAAAACGATTTTAAAATTTATTTCTTACCTTTGCACTAAAATATAACAATCATTTCTAACAATCAATCTCTAACAATCAATCTCTAACAATCAAGTCATGCAAAAAACAAAAGTTGTCAGTGAAACAGGCATTGCAAAAAACATCACTAATTTCAATCGCATCATCAACGTTTGCAATTTACAGGGTGTGATGTTTTCGCCGTCAAACAACAAATTAAAAATTCCTGCGTTGCTCAATTTGCGCGATAATGCGCAAACTGCCGTAGATGCTACCAGCATCGCTAAAGCAACTAACGACCACGCCATCACCACGCGGTCATTAGCTTTTAAAGCTCTAAACCCAACGGTCACAAAGGCAATCAACTTGCTATCGGCATCGGGTGTGCCTGCTCAAACGGTTGCCCAGGCCCGAACAATCGTTCGCAAACTAACAGGGCAACGCGCCGACAACAGCGCACCTGTCGTTTTAGCTGATGGCACAACCACCAAACGCATTTCTGTATCGCAACTTTCCTTCGATAACAGAATTGAAAATTTTTCAAAACTTATAGATTTTCTAAGCCTTATTCCCGAATATGCTCCTAACGAAGCTAATTTGGCGATTGCGGGTTTAAAAGCATTGCACGATGCCGCCGAAGCTGCCAATATTGCTGTTATAAACTCCAATTTGCAACTAAGCAATGCGCGTATTCAACGCGATACCGTTTTATATCAAGATATTGATGGGCTAACATTTATCGCGCAAGACCTTAAAAACTATATAAAAGCAGTATTCGGCGCAACAAGCAACGAATATAAACAAGTAAGCAAATTGAAATTTGTAAATAAATAAAAAACGAAACTATTGTGTTTTTTTTATTTATATAAATATTAAACTTATAAGGTTAATCAATAAGCAGCTAATTCCAAATAAAAGTAAATAAAGGCTGCAAGTTAAAATGAGCAACCTGCAAGTTAAAATGAGCAACCTACAAGTTAAAATGAGCAACCTACAAGTTAAAATGAGCAACCTACAAGTTAAAATGAGCAACCTGCAAGTTAAAATGAGCAACCTGCAAGTTAAAATGAGCAACCTGCAAGTTAAAATGAGTATTAATTTTAATTTTTTTAATTAAATAATTGAAATTAGTAGCCTAATTTTTTATTATATTAATTTTTTTTGGTAAAAATGCTGCTTTTTACTTTTTTTAGTTGATTTTGAACCACATAAGACACATAAGAAACACATAAGATGCAGGTATTAAAAATTTATATGTCTTATGTGGTTCAAAAAAGTAGCAATTTACCTACTATTTGATGTTTCCACCAACTTCACATAGTATCAGGAAATTTATAAAAACAAAATAAAAAATTAACAAAACAAAACTTTAACTTCTACAATGAAACAAAATTATTTTTTACCACTCTTTTGCGCAATATTTTTTTGCACAGCAACTTTTACAAGCAATACGCTCTCGGCGCAAGCAAGCTTGTTGCGCGAACAATTAACTACAGTCAATGCTGAATGGACAAAACAAGGTGCGACTTTGGCGAATAGCAAAGCCCTTATTTTTGCCAACGACGATGCTTTGATTCAAGCGCATTTGCAAGCTGTGGAGCAGTATTTGCGCACAAAAAATACGGCGGCATTAACTCCGCAACAAGCGGCAGCTCGCACGACAAGTTTAGACGAATTGAAGCGTTATTGGCAACAAAAACGCTTCCCACGCAATACCTATCACGCGGAGCGAACGCCTTATTTTATTGATAAATATGGCACAGCTTGCGCTGTCGGCCAGCTCATTATTGCTTCGGGCAATGTGGCTATTGCCGAAAAAATACGCATCGAAAATAATTATGCGTATATCGCCGATTTAGCCAAAGCCTATCCCGAATTGCTCGAATGGGCAACTAAAAACGGCTTCGAATTGGCAGAACTCGCGTGGATACAGCCAACCTACCCTTGTGCGAATCCTACGCCTTGTAATGGTGGACAGGTCAGTCACCCTTCATGCGCAAATAGTGGCGATGGCTGCATCGGCTTACCGGCAGTATTGAACGATACGAGTGTACATTTTCCTATTACTTATAATCTTTGGGTGAAACGAGATACGACTTGGGTTGGCGATTATCAAATAATAGTTGGAGGGCTTTTCAATGGGTGTCTAAATCCGGGTGAATATAAATGGACGGTGACAGACGCAAATGGCACGGTTCATCATTACCCTTCAAGAATTTTAGTTGCGCAAAACCAACCAATCACGCTTTCGGTAACAAAAACAACCGATACAGGCACTTGCAATGGCACGGCAACCGCGAACCTTTCTAATCCGATAGCGGCAAGCTATTATTGGTATCCCAGCCAACAAACCGCGCAAATTGCTAGAAATTTATGTGCAGGCACGCACTCTGTCGTAGTCAGTTATACCGATATTTGCGGCAGCACGGGAACGAGTGTTATCGCGTATTTTCAAATTGAAACCGCAACTGCCACCGCAAACACTGCGGATAATACAGCTATAAAAATCAGCCCGAACCCAGCCAATACCCATATTTATATTTCGCAAGCAATAGAAAGCAAAGGCACTGCTATTTTTTCGGATATTTGGGGTAGAAATTTGAAAACGACCGCTTTTCAATCTAATACCTCGCTCGATGTTTCCTATTTGCCGAAAGGCATGTATTTTATCCACGTCAAAACTGCCGAAACTGCAAGTACGCATCGGCTATTGATTGAATAGGAGGCTTTTATCTTTAGTTATCCACGACAAAATGCGCTGTATAGTTCATTTTTTGTCGTGGATATATAATATTAAAAAAAATAAAATTTCAATATAAAATGGAAAAATTAAATTTTAGCGATTGTACACTTTACAAAATGGAAAAGATGTTTCGCCTAATATCTTTAGAAAAAATGCCTTCGTTAGCTAACTGGATAACGGCAGGTATTGAATTAACTGACTTTGACCGCGAGAATATTCGTCGATTGTGCCACTCTCTGCAAAAAAATGTAGCACACTGGAATGAAACTGATTTGTCGCTTCATTTCATTGGTCCAATGTTTTCTTTGGTGGATTTTACAGAACGCTACCGTTTTAATCTCTTTGCGCAACGCAGCATTTTTGCCACTATAAATGGTATAAATCTGGGTGGGCGTACCGATGAAATTATAGCAACGGGCTATCGCGAGCCAGAAACGCCTTTTTTTGCTTTTAATGAATACAAAAAAGAAACTGATTCGGACGGCGACCCCGCAGGGCAGGTGCTTGCTGCGATGCTCGTAGGGCAAAGTCAAAACCAAGTCGAAGGTAATGATTTCCCCATTTATGGCTGTTATATCATTGGCCGCAGTTGGTTTTTTATCATTTTAGAAGGCTATCATTACGCTATAAGCAATGCGTTTAATAGCACAAAAGAAGAAGATGCGCTACAAATACTCCGCATTTTGTTCCAACTGAAAGTGTATTGTATGGAACGGACAGCGCATATTGTGGTAGAAAATTAGATTTATAACAAAAAAAATCCGCACTTCCTCATCGGAAAAGCGGATTTTTAAAAAACATTTAGGCGGTTCGTAGAATAAAATCAGCATCAATATTCAGCCGAAGATGCAGGCGTTTTGCAAAATCCATGTTCACTTTGCGCTTGCCGTTCAGTATTTCCGAAAGGCGGTTTTCTGTCACACCAAGCAGTTTTGCGAGGTCGCGTTGCCGCAATTTCAGTTCATACATTTTGCGCTCTATCATTTCCGTAATGGTTTGCGGTTTGATAGGCATGGGATAGTGGACTTTTTCGTAGTCGTGAATAAGCATAGAAACAGTATCTAATGCCACTAAATCGTCAGCATCAAGATTGGAAATGCCTTTTTTCAAAAACGGCTCTAAGGCGGCTAATGCGGCATCATATTCCAATTCGGTATTTATTTTAGGTGTCATAAAAATAGAAAATTAGTTGTTATAAAAAAATTTACCGCTTAAAGCGTGCTACTTAAATCGTGCTACAATCTATTTTGTCGTATTCTTTGTGTGTACCAATAAAACGTATCAAAACGGTACGAATAGGAAAAATAATAAGCGCAACCAAGCGAAAATGATTACCTTTGATGTCAAATACAACACGGTGATCGCCTATATAATCCGCAGCATTAAAGGTTTGTTTTACCTCCGAAAAATTAGCCCAGTCCGCCTCTTTTGTCTTCTATACCATTCATCTAACGCATCAGTTGCTGTCGGATTTTGCGCTGCAAATTCCCTACACGTCCTCTTGGCAATTATTCGCATATTTTACAAAATTTACAAGCTAAAACCATTCCGCCATGAAAAAATCTATTTTTCTCTTGCTCTGCTGCCTTGCGGCAAATATAGCGGCTACACAAACGCGTATTTGTACAAAATATGTAGCACAAACCTATACGGATAGTACTTTTATGGCGTTGGATAAAAGAAGTTTAAGTCCAGGTAAAATATATGCGCGATGTTGGATAGCACCAGAATATGAAACTTTTTTGGATAGTAATTTTACAGTATCGCCACAAATAGTTAGAATAAAACCGCTAAAAATGTTTCATCTGATAGAGCCTGTAATAGCAGAAGTGGTGGATTCGGTCGTTGAAAAGAGCGGACAACGTGAATGGATTTTGAATATAAAACAAAATTCATATAGAAAAATGAAAATTTTACCCGCTATTTATACCACTACAAGCAATATAAAAGAAATTTCTCCCGCATTTACGCGATGGATACTGAAACGTGGAGATATGAATGGGCTTTCTCAAAACCCAGACGACTGCATCGTATTTGCTTTTGCAGAGCTTCCCGCGCAATATGAAACGGCGATGACCCGAACAGAACTAAAACCACCGCGTAAAATAGTAGATAATGATACCTTGAATTTGGATAGCACCGAACTAAAACGCTTTGGAACAATGCACAAATCCACCCAAAAAATTACGTATTACCACGAAGTATTGCAGAGTATAGGCAGGATAATACGGTATAACGACCATTTTGATTATAATATAAAATACCCTACTACCACCAAAAAATTGGTGCGAAGTGGCGGGTTTTCGGAGTGGAAAGAATGTGCTTGCGGCTGTGCAGGCGGTGGCAGTATTGAGCCATTGCACGTTCAAAATATACAAAAAGCCTTGAAAGCGCGTGGCTATTATAAAGGCAAAATCAATAATATATTAGATGCAAAAACGAAAGCTGCTGTGGTAAAATTCCAAAAAGACAATGGTTTGCCTATCGGTGCATTTGATTTGCAAACGATGAGGGCATTAAATGTAAAAGCGTTTGAATAAAAATTACAACTTACTGTACGGAATTTAGTACTATTAACACGCACCATGTCCAAAAAACTACGACACTTATTTTTTAACGTGGCAATATCAAAAAAATCCTTTGGCACGAGCGAAGCGAACGGTAGGAAGAAAACCCGTGTCAATCCCTTTTAATCCGTGTGCTATCCTACGACGAACGATAGGTATTGCCGTCTAAAAAGATAACGCTCAAAACTACAATATTAACCAACCCCAATATAATTATGAAAATTATCCTCTTTCTTTCGCTCTGCCTTGCGGCAAATATCGCTTCTGCGCAAAGCATCGTAAAGCAAAACATGACCATCAGCGACCCGAGCATCATCGTACAGCGCACAAAACTTCGCGATTTTTCTAAAAAACAGTTTTTGGGAAATAAACGCACCGACGAACGGACGTTTGTAAGCAAAATCCGCAATACCAAAAAAACGCCTATCAATATCGTGATTCAAGACCAAATCCCAGTTTCTACCAATAAGGAACTGACGATAGAAAACGTGGAAGCAAAAAACGCGCAACGGGACCCCGCAACGGGCAAAGTAGAATGGCGCATAGACGTGCCGCCTACTTCCGAAAAAATCCTAACCTTACACTACGAAGCCAAATAGTTGCGCAGCGAGCGGGTGTTTTTAGAATAAATGGCAACAAAAGTCGCGGTTTTTGCATTTTAAGTGTAGCATAAATGTTTATTTTATCTGCATTCTCTTCCAACTCAAAAGTGTATGGAGCGAACAGCGCATAGTGTGGTAGAAAATTAGATTTATAACAAAAAAAATCCGCCCTTCCTCATCGGAAAAGCGGATTTTTAAAAAACATTTAAGCGGTTCGTAGAATAAAATCGGCATCAATATTCAACCGAAGATGCAGGCGTTTTGCAAAATCCATGTTCACTTTGCGAAGAATATTGTATCTTTGTAGCAATATGTTTTAATTTTGCACAAAAAATAAATTTCCCAACTCAATTTTTCAAGAAATATACCCATGGAAAAATTAAACTTTAGCGAGTGTACGCTTTTCAAAATGGAAAAGATGTTTCGCTTAATTCCGACTAAACAAAATGCTAAACTTGCTGCTTGGATAGCAAGTGATTGTGAACTGACCGCTTTCCATAAAGAAAGCGTAACTAATTTGTGTGGCGTTTTACAGGAAAATGTGGAGCATTGGAACGAGTACGATATTTCGCTTCATTTTATCGGCCCCATGTTTTCGTTAGTAAATTTCACGCAACGACTACGCTTTAATCTTTTTGCACAACGCACGATTGAGGCGGACATCAATAATATAAAACTCATGGGGCGCGTAGATGAGTTGATAGCATCAGGCTACCGCGAGCCTGAATTACCTTTTTTTGCCTTTTCGGAATATAAAAAAGAAACCAACCCAGACGGCGATCCCGCCGGGCAAGTACTTGCTGCAATGCTCGTAGGGCAAAGTCAAAACCAAGCCGAAGGCGCAGATTTTCCCATTTATGGCTGTTATATTATTGGACGAAATTGGTTTTTTGTGATTTTAGAAGGCAATAAATATACGCAAAGCAAGCCGTTTGTAAGCACAGATTACAACGATGCCCTACAAATCCTCCGTATTCTATTCCTACTGAAAGTGTATTGTTTGGAGCGGACAGCGCATATTGTGGTGGAGGCTTGATGTTTTTTTAAAAAATAAAAATTAAATAAATATAAAAATGGAGAAATTAAACTTTAGCGAGTGTACGCTTGCCAAAATGGAAAAAATATTCAAATTGGCACCTGTTCCTGAAAACCAGTTGTTATCCGAATGGATAGCAACCGATATTGAATTGACGGATTTTGACAAAGAAAGTGTACGCCGTTTATATACACTCCTTCAAGAAAATGTAGCACACTGGAACGAATATGACTTATCGTTGCATTTTATTGGTCCGATGTTTTCGTATATACATTTTACTAAACGAATGCGTTTTAATCTTTTTGCACAACGCACCATTGAGGCGGACATCAATAATATAAAACTAATGGGGCGCGTAGATGAACTGATTGCCTCGGGCTACCGCGAGCCTGAATTACCCTTTTTCGCCTTTTCGGAATACAAAAAGGAAACAAATCCAGAAGGCGACCCCGCAGGGCAGGTGCTGGGCGCAATGCTTGTTGCACAGTATCTGAATAAGCAAGAAGGCGCATATTTTCCGATTTTTGGCTGTTATATTATCGGTCGCAACTGGTTTTTTGTGGTTTTAGAAGGACATAAATACACGATTAGCGATGCTTTTCGTAGTACAAACTACAACGATGCCTTACAAATTCTCCGCATTTTATTCCAACTGAAAGCGTATTGTATGGAGCGGACAGCGCATATTGTAGTGGAGAATTAGATTTACAACAAAAAAAATCCGCCCTTCCTCATCGGAAAAGCGGATTTTTAAAACCATTTTAAGCGGTTCGTAGAATAAAATCGGCATCAATATTCAGCCGAAGATGCAGGCGTTTTGCAAAATCCATATTCACTTTGCGCTTGCCGTTTAGTATTTCCGAAAGGCGGTTTTCCGTCACGCCAAGCAGTTTTGCGAGGTCGCGTTGGCGCAATTTCAGTTCATACATTTTGCGCTCCATCATTTCTGTAATGGTTTGCGGTTTGAGCGGCATCGGGTAGTGTACTTTTTCGTAGTCGTGAATAAGCATAGAAACGCGATACAATTCGGCATCTTCTTCTGTGGTTAAGTTAGCAAAACCTTTTTGTAATAAAGGTTCTATAAATGCTAAAGCGGCATCATGTTCCGCTCCATTATTAATTGCAGTAATCATAACACAAGATATTTTAAAAAGTTAAAAAA
>JBEEMU010000080.1:0-10468 GCA_041192485.1 Bacteroidota bacterium
AATACCAAGATAGCAGCCGTTACGAAGGCGCGTTTCGAAATGGTTTACGATGGGGACAGGGGACTATTTCTTACCCCGATGGCTCGTTGTATTCGGGCCAATGGGTTGAAGATTTGCCGCAAGGTAAAGGGAAATTTATTTACGCTGATAAATCATATTATGAGGGGGAGGTCTTGGCTGGTAAAAAGAAAGGGAAAGGCAAGGGCGTTTATTCAGACGGCGCTGTGTATGAAGGCGACTGGGACGAAGAGCCTAATGGCATGGGTGTTTTGTTGGATAAGCGCGGTGCGCGTTACGAAGGGCAGTGGAAAGCGGGCAAACAGCATGGATTGGGGACATTTACTATCGCCGACCGAAAATATGTAGGTTATTATGAAAATGGTAAAAAAAGCGGACACGGCAAATACACCGAAGGCAATGGAAATTATTATGACGGCGAATGGAAAGATGATAAACAAAATGGCTTGGCGGAAATACAAGCAAACGGTAAAAAATATCGCGGCATTTTCAAAGACGGAACGATGAAGGAAGAGCTGAAAATAGAAAATAAAAACTGTATTTCGGGTAATTGCAAAGATGGCGTAGGCACTTACCGCGACGATAAAGGGCAATATTCGGGCGAATGGCGCGATGGAAAACCTACGGGCAAAGGTTCTGTAACCTATATAAATGGCGACCGTTATGATGGCTATTGGTTAGATGGTATTCGCACAGGCGAAGGCGTTTTTCAAAATGCAAAATTCAAATTGGTCGCAACATGGGAAGGGGATAAGCCTGTAAAAGGCAAAATGCAATATAATGATGGCTCGTATTACGAAGGTGAGTTTAAAAATTGGATGCCGCATGGCAAAGGCATTTCCAAAACAACTTCGGGTGTAAATTACAACGGCGATTTTAAAGACGGGCAAGCAACAGGTAAAGGCGAATTGAACTATGCTAATGGCGATAAATATGAAGGCGAATTATTGAATGGCAAGCCGAATGGCAAAGGAAAAGCGAGTTATTCAAATGGAAAAATAGCCGAAGGTACTTGGGAAAATGGCATTTTGAAACAATAAAACGATTCTTTCATCAACTTTTTTATGGAAAATATAGAAGTAATTTCGATACGACCGCCTAAACATACTTTGGCAAAAATAGATATTCGTGCGCTGACTTTAATGCAATTGCAAGAGCATTTCATAGCTTTGGGCGAAGCTAAGTTTCGCGCAAAGCAAGTGTATGAATGGCTTTGGAAAAAAGGCGCACATTCTATAGACGAAATGACTAATCTTTCGCTCGGGCTTCGGAAAGTTCTTAGCGAAAACTTTGTCATTAATGCTATTCAAAACGATTTTCAACAAAAAAGCGAAGACGGAACGATAAAAACGCGCTTCCGCCTGCACGATGGGCATCTGATAGAAAGCGTTTTAATTCCTGTGCCTGCCGATAATCGCTTTACCGTTTGCGTATCGTCGCAGGTAGGCTGTAGTTTGACTTGCTCGTTTTGTGCAACTGGGCGCATGGTGCGTAAGCGAAATTTAGATGCCGCCGAAATTTACGACCAAGTATTGCTTGTAAACAAGCAAGCAATGGAGCATTTCGGGCATCCGCTAACGAATATTGTTTATATGGGCATGGGCGAACCGCTTTTAGCTTATCGCGAAGTCATGGGAAGTATTGAAAAAATCACGTCGCCCGAAGGCTTGGGCATGGCTGCTTGGCGCATTACGGTCAGTACGGCAGGCATTGCTAAGATGATTAAAAAACTTGCCGACGACGAAGTGCGTTTTAATTTGGCTATTTCATTGCACGCCGCCGATGACGAAAAACGCAATACAATTATGCCGATTAATGAAAGTAATAACCTGGAAGCCTTGACCGAATCGCTGCAATATTTCCAACAAAAAACGAATAATTCTATCACTTTTGAATATATCGCTTTTCAAAATTTTAATGAAGGCGTAGAAGACGCGAATAACTTACTGCGTTTGTGTCGCAAAGTTTCGGCAAAGGTGAATATTATTGAATATAATCCGATTGATAACGCGCCTTTTGAAAAAGCGGCTGAACATCGTATCAACGATTTTGCGCAATACTTACGGAAAAATGATGTGGGATGCACCGTTCGCCGCTCGCGTGGGCGCGATATTGATGCAGCTTGCGGACAATTGGCAAATAAATAAAAGAGTGTTGAATGAAAATAGTTACACATATCGCCCTATTTCTTTTTCGTTCCTTTATTTTAAGCGCATTTTTTTTATCAAAATCAAATGCCCAAAATAATCTTGAATTTTCTGTAAAAACAAGCGATAATCATTCGATTGATTTGTCGAAAGCAATAACACAAAATAAAGCAACTGTATTTGTTTTTTTGATGCCCGATTGCCCCTTATGCGAATATTACACGGCTTCCTTGAAAAAATTACAAAAACAATACGCGCCTAAAAAAATTTATTTTTATGTAGTTTTTGCTGGTACATTATTTTCAAAAAAAGAAATTGATTTATTTTTAACTCAAAATAAAATGAATTTTACTACAATTTATGATAACGAAAAACGATTAGCGCGAATTCTTGGTGCAACAGTCACTCCGCAAGCTGTTATCATTAGTTCAAATTTTAAACGCTTGTACACGGGTAAAATTGATAATTGGATGACCGCTGATAGACAACACCGAACAACGGTTACGGATTTTTACCTGTCTGATGCTTTGCGCAATATTGTGGCGAATAAATCGGTGGCTATTACTTATACCGAGCCGATTGGCTGCTTTATTCCGTAGCTTTTATCTCGTAGTTTTACCTGTAGTTTTACTCTTAGTTTTTCTCCATTAAGCGATGTCTTATAATAAATTTAAAATAAAAAATTTAGAGGAAAACCTGCTTTTAGACATCGTGCAAAAAGCATGGCTTCCCGAAACATTCGAACCTTTTGCCGCCGATTTGTTGCTAAATCAAATACTTGCTTTTGCAGAAACAGAGGCATTGATGACGGAAAAAGCGCGTTCCGAATTTGTCATTTCTCCAACCTTGCAAGCCTTGCGCCGCCGCAATTTTGATAAGTTTTCTATCTTTTCGGGCTACGAATTTACGATTGATAAATCGCTGAACCTTTCTGGGTTTTGTGACTATATTCTGTCGTTAGCTGTCAACAAAGTGACGGTTAGCGCACCTGTTTTCTTCGTAGTGGAAGCAAAACGCTTAGACATTACAGATAACGCTATTGCGCAATGCAGCGCAGAAATGTATGCCGCCGCGTTGTTTAATAAGCAACAAGTAGATAAGCAACAGGCTAAATCACAAAAGGTAATTTATGGCGCGGTTACATCGGCATTTAGTTGGTGTTTCTTGAAATTAGAGGGGCAAACACTTAGCATCGACCGCAATTATATTCCGCTTACACTACGAAATCCGTACCCTGTTCTTGCCGTTTTGCAATATTTATTAGACGATACCTTGCGTGAAAATGCAAAATAATAAAAAATGACAATTCAGAAAACTCTTTTGCGCAAAGTTGTTGCGCTCGCATCGCCGCATAAGCGCTTGCTTCTGCTAGCGATTTTCTTGGTTTTTTGCATCACACCGCTGGCTATTTTGAAACCCTATTTGATACAATACACCGTAGATAATACGATTTTGAAGCCGCACTCCGAACGCTTATTCAAGTATATTGCTACGATAATCGGCGTGATGGCATTGGAGGGTTTGTGTAATTATTCCTTCACTCAAATTACGAATTTGCTTGGGCAAAACGTTATTTATGATTTGCGAACCCGCGTTTTTTCGCATATTCTACACCTAAAACTACGTTATTTTGATACAACTCCGATTGGTCAATCGGTTACGCGAACCATTAACGATGTAGAAACCATCAATACCGTTTTTTCGGAAGGTATCATTACCATTACAGCCGACTGTTTTACTATTTGCGCCGTTTTGGGCGTGATGATTTATACAAGTTGGCAACTGACGATTGTGAGTTTACTAACCTTACCCTTTCTTCTTGGGGCGGGTTATTGGTTTAAAGAAGGCGTGAAAGGAGCATCACAAATCGTCCGGACGCAGGTAGCAGCTATGAATACGTTTCTGCAAGAGCGCATTTCGGGAATGAGAATCGTGCAAATTTTTCATGCAGAAGAAAAGGAAATGCAGGAGTTTGCGCGTATCAATGCCGATTATAGAAAAGCCAACATCGATACTATTTTTCATTATGCCCTGTTTTTTCCGATGGTAGAAATTTTGTCTGCCATTTCAGTGGGTTTGATGGTGTGGTGGGGCGCAGGCAAAGTGTTGGAAGGCACGGCTTCGCTCGGCATTTTAATTGCGTTCCCTATTTATCTTAATATGCTTTTTCGCCCCGTCCGAATGTTGGCCGATAAATTCAACACCTTGCAGATGGGGCTAATTGCCGCCGAGCGCGTTTTTTCTTTGTTGGAAGACGATAGTTTGAAAGAGCAAAATACGGGTGAAATAATGCCGCTTCATCTTAAAAAAGAAATTGTTTTTAAAGAGGTTCATTTTGAATACACCGAAAATACGCCTGTTTTGAAAGGAGTGTCTTTCGCTTTGCGCGAAAATGAAACGCTTGCTATTGTAGGAAGTACGGGCAGCGGTAAAACAACGATAATCAATTTATTAAGTCGTTTTTACCCCTTAAAAAGCGGACATATTTTTATAGGTAACGACGACATTGAAACCTTCGAATTAACTGCTTTGCGAAGTAAAATAGGAATGGTTTTGCAAGATGTTTTTCTTTTTGCCGGAAGCGTTTATGAAAACATCACGCTGCGAAATCCCGACATTACACGCGAGCAGGTGATACACGCCGCAAAGGTTACGGGCGCACACGAGTTTATTGCGCAACTGCCCGATGGCTACGAATATCAAGTCCGTGAGCGCGGAGCGATGCTTTCGGCCGGGCAACGGCAACTTATTTCCTTTGTCAGAGCCTTAGTTTATAACCCCGACATTCTGATTTTAGATGAAGCAACAGCCAGCATTGACCCCGAAAGCGAAGCCGTTATTCAACACGCGATAGAACATTTAATCCAACAGCGAACCTCTATTGTTATTGCGCATCGACTTTCCACTATTCGACACGCCAATCAAATTATGGTTTTAGAAAAAGGCGAGGTTAAAGAATTGGGAACGCACGACGAGCTTTCTAAGATTGAAGGCGGTTTTTACCGAAAATTATTAGACAGCCATTCGTAAAACGTTCATAAAAAAACAAAAAAATGCACGACCCATATCTATCGTTACGCTTTCCAAATTTTCGCTTTTTTATTGCCACAAAGCTACTGATAACCTTGTATCTCCAAATAGAAGCTCTTGTTGTTGGCTGGCAACTATACGAAATTACGCACGACCCACTTGCATTAGGCATGATTGGGCTGGCGGTAGTTATTCCAGCGTTGTCGGTATCGCTTTTGGCGGGTTATGTGGCAGACAATTTTCCGCGAAAGCGGATTGTTCAAGTGTGTTATTTGCTGTATTTATTGAGCATTTTGGTGTTAATAAGTTTTAGCTATTTTAAAAATGGCTTTATAAGTCAGTTTGGTACGCTGCCAATGTATATTGCCGTGTCGATAAACGGCTTTGCTCGCGGCTTTGCTTCCCCTTCAAGTTCGTCTTTGATGACTGATTTAGTGCCGAAAGACGCTTATTTCAGTTCGTCTTCGTGGAATAGTACGGCTTGGGAATTAGGTTCGGTTTTCGGCCCGTTGATAGGCGGATTTTCTTACGCTTATTTTGGGGCAACTAACACTTATATTTTGGCTTTTTTCTTGGTTTTGGCAGGTCTGATTTTTTTTAGCCAAATAAACGTGCCAATTGTCACGGTTAAACAAGCCGATAGAGAGCCTATTTTGAAAAGTGTGACGGAAGGCTTGCGGTTTGTTTTTAATAGTAAAATGTTGTTGAGTGCCATTACACTCGACCTTTTTGCGGTACTTTTTGGCGGAGCAGTAGCTTTATTACCTGTTTTTGCCAAAGATATTTTGCATATAGATTCGGTCGGTTTAGGAATGTTGCGCGGAGCGACCGCAGTAGGTGCTGGTTTGATGGCTTTATATTTAGCCTATCAACCGCCGATGAAGCAACCAGGGCGCAATTTATTGTGGGCTGTGGCTGTTTTTGGTATTTCTACGATATGTTTTGCTTACTCCACTAATTTCTATCTTTCGCTTGCTTGCCTGTTTGTTTTAGGTGCAGCTGATAGTGTAAGCGTTATTATCCGCACTACGATTATGCAAATGTTTGTTCCTGCGGAGATGCGCGGCCGTGTTTCGTCTGTCAATAGTATGTTTATCTCGTCGTCTAACGAATTAGGGGCATTCGAGTCGGGCGTTGCGGCAAAGTTTCTCGGAACTGTGCCTTCCGTGGTTTTTGGCGGCTTTATGACTTTGTTGGTTGTCATTGGTGTGAAAATATTTGCGCCTATTTTATTAGAATTGGATTTTCAAGAAAAGGAAAAGGAAAAGGAATCCTGATGAGAATTATAACCATTTAGGCGTTTTTAAGAGCCTAATTTTACTTCGTTTATAAACAAAAACCGTTGTATCTTTGCGGCTTATTAAGTAACTTTATAAGAATATGAATACTGCTATGTTAGCACAAAAAGGCTATTTAGATTATGAAATAGACCCTAATTTAGACCTTGTTGTCGAAATAAATCGCCTTAAAAAGGAGAAAAACGCCGTTATTTTGGCGCACTATTACCAAGACGGCGATATTCAAGATATTGCCGATTATATTGGCGATTCGTTGGGCTTGTCGCAAGAAGCCGCCGATACCGATGCCGATATGATTGTATTTGCGGGGGTGCATTTCATGGCAGAAACCGCTAAAATGCTTTCGCCCACAAAAAAAGTAGTGGTTCCCGACCTTAAAGCAGGCTGCTCGCTTGCCGATAGTTGCCCGCCGCATCTTTTCAACTTATTTAAAGAGAAATATCCTGACCACGTTGTTGTAAGCTATATAAATTGTACGGCCGAGCTGAAAACGCTGACTGATATTTGCTGCACCTCAACGAATGCCGTTCAAATCATCGAAAGTATTCCTGCCGATAAAAAAATTCTGTTCGCTCCCGATAAAAATTTGGGCGCGTATTTGATAAAGAAAACAGGGCGCGATATGGTTTTGTGGAACGGTGCGTGCATGGTGCATGAAATTTTTGCGCACGAGAAAATTGTAAAATTACAGGCGCGACACCCCGAAGCGAAATTTATAGCGCACCCCGAATGTGAAGCGCATATTTTAGACATGGCAGATTATATAGGCTCCACAAGCGGCTTGTTGAGTTATGTACAAAAATCGACTGCCACCGAATTTATTGTTGGCACTGAAGCGGGCATTATTCATCAAATGCAGAAAGCCTGTCCCGAAAAAGCCTTCATTCCTGCGCCACCAAACAACACTTGCGCTTGCAACGAGTGTCCGCACATGAAGTTGAACACTCTGGAAAAACTTTATTTAGCCCTGCGTTACGAGCAGCCCGAAGTCTTGCTTTCCGAACGAGTCATCAGCGAAGGCAGAGGAGCTATTGATAGAATGTTAGACGTTTCGCGCAAAGCGGGGCTGCTATAAAATACGTTATCATACATTTATATATTTAAAAAATACTTAATAAAAAATACTTAATAAAAAATACAATGTTACAGGACGTTTGGAAAGGGTTGGCTGCCTACGGAACTGCTATAAAATTGCTAACAAAACAAGGCTGGTGGAAATACGCACTTATACCCGGTTTTATTAGTTTGATTTTTGCAGGAATTGTGTTGTCGTTAGCGTGGTTTTTTGGCGATAACATCGGAAAAATGCTGATTTCTATTTATCCATTTGAGCAAGGGCGCGAAGCAGCAACAACGGTAGCAAATATTATTGGCGGTGCGATAATCATCGTGGCAGGCTTGATTTTGTATCAAAATATTGTCATGCTATTAGTTTCGCCTTGGATGACAAAATTGTCTATCAAAATAGAGCAAAGCGTTACGGGCCGCGATTATATAGATGAGCGCAGTTTTTCCGTTGCTTTTTCTCGAACGGTGCGCCTCAATTTGCGCATTATTGCCCGCGAAGTGGCACTCATTATTCTCGTTTTTATGGTAGGAATAATTCCAGTTATCGATTTTGCAGTACCCGTATTACTTTTTTTGGTGCAAGCCTATTATGCAGGGTATGGCAATTTAGATTATTTCATGGACCGTCGCTACACCGTTAAAGAAAGTGTGCAGTTTGTTGGTAAAAATAAAGGTATTGCGCTCGGCAACGGCATCGGTTTTTTACTTTTGCTGATGATTCCCGTTCTCGGCGTATTTTTAGCCCCAACACTTGGAATGTCTGCCGCAACGTTGAGCGGGATTGATGTGGCGATTAAAAATGATGAAATTTAACTCGAACTAAGTGCCTGCGGCAAAATAAACACGGTTATCATTACCCCAGAACGCCCTATTTTACAGGGCTTCAAAACCGTGAATATTTATACACTACTACTTATATAACATTTAAAAAATAAAAAATGCCTTTTGATAAAGCAAATTCATTGCTAAAAGAAGTAGAAAATGCAAACCCGACAACTGTCGAAGAGTTGGAGCAATTTCGCATCAAATATATTGGTGCGAAAGGGGCGTTAAAAGATATTTTTAGCGAAATAAGAACTATCGAGCCAGGGCGAAAGGGCGAATTTGGGCAATTGACCAATAAAATAAAACAAACTGCCGAAGAAAAATTCCGTATCGTCAAAGAAGCGTTAGAGGAAGCCGCGGAAAGCAATATTGCAATTCCCGATTTATTTGCGCCTGCCGAGCCGCTAGACTTAGGCTCGCGCCACCCCGTTTCGGTGATGATGAACCGCATCGTCGATATTTTTTCGAGAATTGGCTTTACCGTAGAAGAAGGCCCCGAAGTAGAGGACGATTGGCATAATTTCACGGCACTCGGAACGCCGCCCGACCACCCCGCTCGCGATATGCAAGACACATTTTATGTGGCGAACGACCCTGCACATTTGCTGCGCACACACACGTCGAGCGTCCAAATCCGCGTGATGGAAAATAGAAAACCGCCTATTCGCGCTATTTTTCCAGGGCGCGTTTACCGCAATGAAACTATTTCGGCACGCGCTCATGCGCAATTTCACCAAGTAGAGGGTTTGTATATTGATGAAAAAGTAGCGTTCACCGATTTGCAGCAAACACTTTTGCATTTTGCGAAGGAAATGTTTGGCGCAACGACAAAAATCCGTTTGCGCCCTTCGTTTTTTCCGTTTACCGAACCTAGCGCGGAAATGGACGTTTCCTGCTTTATTTGTGATGCCAAAGGCTGTAATGTTTGTAAACAAACGGGCTGGGTCGAAATTTTAGGCTGCGGAATGATTGACCCCGTTGTTTTGGAAAACTGCGGAATAGATGCTGAAAAATACACTGGCTTCGCTTTTGGTATGGGCGTAGAGCGGCAAGCCATGTTGCAATATCGCATCAACGATATTCGCTTGCTTTTCGAAAATGATGTGCGGTTTTTACGACAATTTGAGGCCACTATTTAAAAAAAATTACGCATAATTGCCCGTTGCCAATAAAACTAAGGTGCAGGCATAAATACAAATAATGCCTTCGGCTTCGGCGATTGCAACAAGTTCCGCGTTTTCAGTACCCGGATTGAAAATAATACGACGAGGTTTCAACCTCAAAATATAATCGTAGTATTCAGCTTGGCGTTGCGGATTTAGGTATAAAGTAACCGTATCAATACCGTCAAGTTCAGGAAAACCGTTTAAAATAGCGTGTCCCAAAACTTCGCCTTTTTGTAGGCCGAGCAAGACAAATTCGTAGTTCCGCGCTGCCAAATGATGCGCCGCTTTATTGCTATATCGCTCCGTATTCGTGGAAGCTCCGATGATTAGAGTGGTCATAATGTGAAAATTAAGGCTACAAAGGTAAGGCTTTTTTATCAAAAAATACTTTTTTTTCTAAAATTACGTTACAGGTAGTATAGAGTATGAATAATCGCTATTTTAAACTCCTATAAAAACTTAGCAGAAAAAAATAATATCTAAAAGTCTATTTTCTAAAAAAATGCCTAAATATGAAAAAAAATACTCTTTTTTTAACCCTTTTTTGCGGCATAATTGGGGCTTTTATGCCCTTGCTTGCCCGTGCGCAATCTACACCTCCTGTAAGGAATTTGGTGGCGCACTTTGATTTTGAGGACACGCTAAACCAATCATTGCAAGACATAACGGGCAATGGCTCTAGCGGAATTATGGTAAATAAACAAGCACAAGGCTGCGGTATATTTGGTAAATCATTGATATTCAATGGTATAGATGATAGAGTTATCTTTTTCGGAAATATCGGCAACGTGTTTAGCAGTGCAGATTGGACAATTGCGCTTTATTTCAAATCATATATTACAGGGCAAAAACAAGGACTGTTTTGCAAAGCCGATTCGTGCCAAGCGTCCCACTTTTTCGGAATCCGTGTTTCGCC
>JBEEMU010000081.1:0-2928 GCA_041192485.1 Bacteroidota bacterium
TTTCCTTTTTTATCTTTAATAATACCCGCCAAAGGCACTTCGCGGCGCGTGTCGCCGTCTAATTCTAAGCGTAAACGAAGCAATTGGCCAGGTTGTTTTCCTTTGGTGCAAATCTCTTTTGACGTAGAGCTGTAGCCTTCTTTGCTTGCGCCAAATTCGCAGCATTTATCCAAAGGCAGCTCCATGACAAATTTCCCGTACTCGTCGGTTGTGAAGCGTTTGCTACCGCAGCCCGTCATAATTGCGGCGTTTCCAATCGGTTTGCCCGTTGTTTTATCTACCACCAACACGTTTACTTCTACGGCAAGGCGTTTGAATTGGAAAATATCGTCGCCCATAGCACCGCCGTTGCGGTTTGAGCTGAAAAAGCCCATCGAGCGGTCAGGGTTCATGACAAAACTAAAATCATCGGCTGTTGAGTTTACAGGATAGCCAACATTCGATACTTTGCCGTCGCTTTCAATCCCCGTTTTGATATAATACACGTCGTAGCCGCCTAAACCTGCTCGCCCATTCGCAGAGAAGTACAAATCTCCTGATTGATGTATAAACGGATAGACTTCATTGCCTTCGGTGTTGATTTCTGGCCCAAGATTTATAGGCGGTCCCCAACGTCCGTTTTCTAAAATAGATTTGTAAATGTCATAACCGCCAAAACCTGTTGGCATATCCGACGCAAAATAAAGCGTATTGCCATCGGCAGAAAGTGACGGGTGGCAAACTGAATATTCGTCGGAATTGAACGGTACGCCACGCGAATCGCTCCAACCTGTTTTACCATCTTTCGAGGCAAAATAAATTTTCAATTTACGAAATTTATCGTCCGACTTTCCAGATGTATTGGTGCGTGTCATGAAAACGGTGTTTCCGTCGGGCGAAAAGCAGAACGGGCCGTCGTGGAGGGTTGTGTTTAGTTTATTGCTAAATTTAACGGGTTTGCTGAAGCCGTTTACAAATTCGCTTGACTTTACTTCTTCTAAACCTGTTTTTTTAATTTCGGTGAAAAAAGCGTCTAAAAAGCCTTCGCCTGACATCATATCTTTATTGACAACAACACTACCTAAATCGCGTGAAGAAGCGAACACGATGCCTTCTTTGGTGCCATCGGTGTAAAAACTGGGGCCGAAATCACGAAAATTGCTGTTTACAGGTGTTGGTAAGGTTTTTACTTCGTAAAATTCGGCGCTTCGGCTCAATAAGTCGGAAACTAAGACCGAGCCGCACGATTTTGCCAACAATTGCCCGCGCAAATCGTTGGGTTCTAAGCGGGCGTATTCGTCAAACCATTTTTGGGCTTGCTCACATTTATTGTCTGACTGCAAAGCCATACCATAATACAGCTTGTGAATAGGTTTAGCTTCGGGCAAATGCACGACCTGTCCATACCAATATTCTGCTTCAGACGTATTTCCTATACGGCGATAGCAATCTGCTAAATTTATTTTTGCCTCCGCTACATCGCGGCGGTCGAGAATGTCTAAGTAAGCTACAATTGCTTTTTGTAAGCTCATATCACTATATAAAGCGTTCGCATATTTAAGTGCGGCTTTTTGCGCAATAGCGGGGTTTGCTATGCTCATCAATAATACAGCAATTACTGTACTGAAAAGTTGGGAAATGGTTGTTTTGCTCATACCGTTAGGTTGAAAATTGTATCGAGAAAGTTCAGTTTTATGTGGTTTTTTTATCTAAATATGCGTTTTTGTACACATTTAAAAATAGACTAATTGCAAGTATTTAATACACTTACTTAATGTAGCAAAGAATATGCCCATTTTTAGTAATATGTATTTTTATTGCAAAAGTATTACACAATAAACAAGAAAGGTGGAGTTTGGTGATAAATAGTGAGGTACTCTCTGTTTATATTGTTATAAATTAAGTTAGGTAAAACCGTTTTTAATTTATAACAATGCAAAGATACAGGCTTTTTCGATACAATTTCTAATAAGTTCTTTTTCAATATGTCTTTTTGTGACAAGGTTTTTTTGAATTTTGTGACTAAATATTTATGTACAATAAGTGTAAATATAGTTTTTTAAAATTTGAAATTAAAATATTAGCCTGTAAAACTATATATTACTTATAGTTTACTTTTAAATAGACGGTTGCAAATTGGTCTTTTTGGGCTTTTTATATTAAAAATAAAAAATATATTGTGACAAAAAAAATAAAAAACACAGGGAGAAAAAGGATATTTTTTTCATCTTCCTGTGTTTCTATTTTTTTGAACCATTTTTTTGATACAATATAATTAGTCTTTTGATTGATACGTTGAAAAGTTAAGCAGAAAATAAATTGAACCACAATAAGTGTGGTTCAAAATAGTTGCTTATATGTTTTAATCTATCGCCCTAATGGGAATCGTATTTTCTGGGAAATCAACTTTTATTTTAAGCTTTTATATCGTTTCAAGCGCAAAATGCCCCATTTATTCAAGCGATGTTCGAGCGACACGCGGAGTACGCCTAAGCCGTATTTCACACTGCGTGAAAAATTGATAGAAGAGGCTTCTTCAAAATATTTCGTCGGGCAGGTAACTTCGCCGAAACGGAAATCTTGATAGATTATTTGCGAAAGCATTTCATTATCAAAGACAAAATCGTCGTCATTTGCCTCAAAATCGATGGCTTCCAACACATTTTTGCCAAAGGCGCGGTAGCCCGTGTGATACTCGGAGAGTTTATGGTTGACCAACACGTTTTGGCTAAACGTCAGAAAGCGGTTCGCAATGTATTTATATATCGGCATTCCGCCTTTCAAGGCACCGTTGCCGAGTATGCGCGAGCCTAACACGACATCGAACAAATCGTCGCCAATCAAATTGACCATCGCCGGAATTAGTTTGGGCGTGTATTGATAATCGGGGTGCAACATGATGACAATGTCGGCGTTCACGGCTAATGCTTTGCGGTAAAGCGATTTTTG
>JBEEMU010000082.1:0-3580 GCA_041192485.1 Bacteroidota bacterium
ACGAACTCTTGCCAATAACAGATAAAATAACGGAAATAACCTTCAAATCGCCCGAACAAATGGGCGATACCGCGAAAGACCGCCGTGCCGTGTATGATATATATTGTACCACGCAAAAAGGTGCGTTTTTTATCGTAGAAATGCAAAAAGCGTTTCAAGCTTATTTTAAAGACCGTACCATTTTTTATACAACTTTCCCTATTCGCGCCCAAGCGAAAAAAGGAAAATGGGATTATAAATTGTCTATGGTATATTGCGTTGCCATCTTATCTTTTGAGTTTGCACAAGAAGAATTATTAACGACAGCCGAGGAGATTTTTGAAGACGATTATTTACACGAAGTAGAGTTAAAAGACCAACGTAATCGTCCGTTTTATCGCAAATTGAAATACCTTTTTATTGAGATGCCGCGTTTTGAGAAAACGGAAGCAGAACTCACAAGTCGTTTTGAAAAATGGATTTATTTCTTAAAAAACTTAGAAGATTTTAACGAAATTCCAAGTATTCTTAACGAGCCGATTTTTCAAGAAGCTTTTGAGGTGGCACGAGTTGCAAATTTTGATAAAAAAGAGTTAAACGAATACCACGAAAGTTATAAAAACTATAATGATTTGAATAACGTGATTGATAGTGCCGTAGTGAAAGCCGTAAGTAAAAAAACGAAAGAAACAATTAGCAGAATTTTGAAGCGAGGCAAAGCCACAATAGTCGAAATTGCGGAAGATAATGACGTTTCAGTAGAAACTGTTTTGGCCATTCAAAAAGAAATGTGATTGATAGTGCCGTAGTAAAGCAAACGGTAACGTGGTATTACAAAAATCGCCTCTAACGGGGGCCATGTTGAGCGCACCAAACGAAGGTCGCAAAGGTTATACAAACCTTTGCGACCTTCGTTGTTCGACCGAAAAAGATAGTTACGGTGGAACCTATTTGCGTAACCTATTTGCGTAACCTATTTGCGTAACCTAATTGCGTAACCTAATTGCGTAACCTAATTGCGCAACCTAATTGCGCAATTCATTTTTCATTATTTATTTTTAAAATTATTTTTAAAAATAAATCATTGAAAATCAAGCACTTATAATTTATTTTTAAAAAAACAAAAAAAAATATTTAACTGCGCAATTAGACTGCGCAGTAGGTTTAGTATCTTTGCATTATCAAAGAGAACAAAAAACAAATACGGTCAAGTCTTAACTTACTTCTCTCGCACATTACCATTGTAACACAGTTTGGCAATTACCGCATTTGTTTTTTATTCTCTAAAAAATCTTTATAGTCTAATAGTTAAAAAGGAGCAGTAGCTCAGTGGTAGAGCGCGAAAGTTTTGTAATTATCGGAAGGTCAATTTAATCCTACTTCTTCCATGGTAAACCTCGAAAGGGGTTTGGTTCGAGTCCAACAGGATTGAAAATTATCATCGGTCAAGCAAATACTTACTTCAAATTCACTGTTAATGACGTGGTCGCGGGTTCGAATCCCGCCTGCTCCGCTTACTATTATTACAAGATAAATTATCGCTGGTCAAGCCTGACTTACTTCTAACGACTCTTAATCTAAAGTCAGGCAATTACCGCTTTGATTCCTCTGAAAAAACAGGTCAATTACGGCTTACTTCACACCGCTTTATAGTTAAAAAGCGACGTTTTTTATAGCTGTAAAATTATCTAATTCTTTATCATTTTTTAGAATGAAAACAAACACATTTCATGAAGCATTTTTGGCAATAGCTTTGCGTCAAAATGCTATTTTCGTGCCAAACGATGCACTTGTTACCGTAGAGAACAAGTTGCAACCGACAACCTCTATCCTTTGCGCAAATGCTGCAAAACTTGGTTTTACCTTCGACGAGCCGCTTTTACACGCCTTAAACAACGTAAAACAGCCCTATAAATCCACTATCTTGCGCTTTCTGCAAGACGTAGCGGGCGTTGATAAAAACTGGACTCCCTTAGTGAAAGGCTGGGACGTGCCGACGGGTGAAACTGTTTTTGACCATTTAATTACTTGGTTTTACCAAATAAAAGGCGTAAAAACTGGCACAAAACTGGCTTGTGGCCACTATATACCCGACAATACGTTTCCCTTAGAGCGGTACAATGGCTGCCCGTATTGCGGTACGCCGTTTGAAACGAGCGAACTTATCTTGAAAGCACAAGGCAGTCGTTTAGCCGTCCTAACGCTTTGGACAGACGACCATATACACGCTTTTTTTCGCGACCTTTTAACTTCCAAAACGGCACTTGATGCCACACAAATCGATAGCTTGAAAAAGTTATTGGACGTATTACCGCTGCCGACAGCCGTCGAAATAGGCATGAAAGAAACCTTGATTGCCGTCGTCGACACGCTGATTGAAAAAGGCGAAGGCGAAAAAGCTGCGCTATTATTTGGTTCGGCAACCGATATTTTGCGTTTTTTATGGTATAAAAAAACGGGCTTTTTACAAATTGTAGAACCGAAAACTATCGTCAAACGCCAGTCGAAAAACGCAGCGACTGCTTTTTATGGCAAGTCGGCAGCAACGGTATTGGTTGAAAAAGACAAATTGAAGCTGAAATACGACCGCAAAATGTGTTTGACCGTGGCAACGTGGTTGAACGCCCTAACTACCGATACCGACAAAACAGCCGAAATAATGCACCCGAAACGCGCAATGTGGATACGTTTTATCCGCGCGTTGCGCTTGGCGGAATACAGCAAACGCAAAGGTTTTGAGCCGTTGGCGCGTTTATTAGACGTTTTTTACAACGAAACCTATACTGTTTGGGAAGGTCGAGTGAGCCATTATCGTTTGCGTTTGGATAGCGAAAAAACCTTTGCTTTGTTGCAACAACGCCCTGGTTTGTTTGCGCGTAGCTTGTTTGCAAATATGCTTTGGTTTGGCGATGCCGACACCTTAGAAGCGTTTGCAAAAGTGAGCGATAAAGTGCCGTTGCGCTTATTGTTTACCTTGAATATGTATGCTGAAAACTACTTTAACCCGCATATCGAACGCTCGGTAAAACCGCTTGGCGGTATTGCAAAACGCATCAAACCCAATGTTTTATTGGATATTTACGATGCCGAGCAATTGCAGGCGATGAAAGCCCGTATCGGCGATTTATGCCTTGCAACAGCTAAAAAACGCTATACCACAGCAGAAACAACGAGTAAAACGATGTTTATAGAACCCGTTTTATACACGATGCCGATTGCGATTGGCGACCGTAGCGAAGCTATTCAAGACCGACCTGTAGCCTTGCAAGGCTCGCGTTTTGCGGTAGAGGGCAACACCGTCCGCTTGTTTTTGGAATGGGGCGTAGGCTTGCCTGCACAGCATTTGGACATGGACTTGAGCTGCCACGTTGCTTACCCGAAGGACAGAAACACGATTTGTTCGTACTCTAACCTCAACCCTTTAGGTTGCAAACATAGCGGCGATGTTCAGCATATTCCAGATAAGGTAGGTACTGCCGAATACATCGATATCGATATCAATGCCTTAGAAAAAGCGGGCGCGGAATTTGTGGTATTTACTTGTAATGCGTTTACAAAAGGTAATCTTTCGCCAAACTTGGTGGTTGGCTGGATGGACAGC
>JBEEMU010000083.1:0-6411 GCA_041192485.1 Bacteroidota bacterium
GGGCAAATTATCGGGCAATCGTATTCGCAAACGGCAGGCGGCGAAATACATTACGCGCTATTTACACCGACGGTTGCCAATCAAACAACAACAACACAGCCGTGCAGTACAGCGATGCTTACCGCAACTGGCGGCAATACTTATAGCTGGAACACGGGTGAAACAACGGCGACAATTACGCCAAGCCTTAGCGGAACATACACCGTAACCGTTATAACTGCAGCAGGTTGCACCGCTTCTACAACGATGACAGTCGCCGTGACAACTTGCAATTTAATACCTACTTTAATTGGTCATACAAATGTACTTACTTGCACACAAACAACGGCAATATTAACCGCAACGGGTGGTGTTTTATATAATTTTGGCACAGGATTTCAAGCAAATTCGACGTTTAGCGTAAGCAATAGCGGCATTTATACCGTGACGGTGCAATGCGCAACTGGCTGCACCGCAACGGCAACTACGGCGATTACACAAGACATAACGACACCAAGTATTAGTCTTTCGACAAATAATCAACAGATTTGTACAGGCGTTTGCGCAACTTTAACGGCAAGTTCGACGGCATCTGGGGCAGTTTTTGTTTGGGCAACGAGTGCAACAACCTCTTCGATAACGGTTTGTCCGACTATTGCGACAAGCTATACTGTTACCGCTACTAACCCTGCAAATAGTTGCACTACTTCAACTAGTATTTCTATTAACGTGACCGCAAACCTGACAGCAAGCCCTATTTCGGCGACAGTCAATTGTAATAATAGAACAATTGCGGTAAACTATACAGGCACGGCTACACCGACTTGGACAATAAACGGTCTTGCGAGTTTGCCCACAAATATAGGAACACCTGCTATTTTTACGATGCCACAAGGCAGTTGCGATAGCGTGTATAAAGTAATGGCAATGCGCATAAATGCAGTAGGTTGTATGAGCAAAGATTCGACGACCGTTATTGCAAATTGTTGTCAATCGCAGTTTACAATGGGTTTTTGTAACCAAAATATCGTTGTTACCAATCTGACAAACTATACGAATGTCGCGCAATTCACTTGGTCGCTTATCCCGTTAGGCAACCCGACTATCCAAACTTATACGGGTACAGGGGCGGTTGGACAACCCTTATGCACCGCAAATACGGGCTTTATGACAGGTAATTACACGCTTTGCCTCACGCCGCAAAACTGCCAAGCGGCTTGTGGAAATATATGCAAACCCGTTACTATTTTGCCGCAATTGACGGCGGTACGGTTCGGCAATAAACACGTTTGCTCAAATACACCTTTTTCTTGGACGTTCAATGCGTTTGGCGGCACACTGCCTTATCGCGCTACAGTCGTGACGTGTGCGGGGACGGCAATAGTGAGTAATTTGACGATGCCAAACGGTTCTTACACCATGACGGCAACGGCTCCACCCGTTTTAGCGACCACAAGCTGCACTTATTGCATCACCGTGACCGATGCAACAGGCTGTACGACGACGCTTTGCGACACGCTTTTTGTGCATCCTGCGCCAATAAATACGATGCAAACAGTTTATACTATCTGTGAAAATGCGTCGGCAACTATCGGCACAACCGCCACGGCTGGCACCACTTATGCGTGGAAAGTATGTGGGTCGGCAAGCAATTTAGCAACGACGGCGGCTTTCCTCGTTTCGCCAACCACGACGACCATTTATTGTGTGCGCCTAACGAATAGTTATGGCTGTATCAATTCGCAGTCGGTGACGGTTGGGGTTAATTCTGCCCCCGTCATTCATATTTCGGGCGATTCGGCAATTTGTAGAGGGGCGTGTACCATGCTTACCGCCAATTCGCTTGGCGCAAATACGAGTTATTTATGGTCGACGGGTTCGGGAAGCGGCACATCGCCGAGCCAGCAAGTTTGCCCCGTCGTCAATACAATATATAGTGTGGTAGCAACCGATGGTTTGGGCTGTAAAGCTACTACCTATAAAGCCGTCACCGTTGCCATTCCGCCTATTGCGAGTTTGACGGCTAACAGCCCGCTTTGTCACGACGGGTTAGGTAGCCTAATTATTAACACGACAGGAGCAGGAAATACATACACGGTTTCGCCTGTGGCAGGCGTTTTTACCAATAATACGCTGACTGATTTGCCGATTGGTTTTTATACGATTACTATTAATTATGCAACGGGTTGCACCAACGTTTTAACCACGCAAATAGTCGATGTAACTGCCATTGAACTATCGGTTTCGGGTGCGCTGGAATTTTGCCAAGGCAGCAATACTATCCTCAACGCTGCGGCAGTAGGTGGCAATGGGTCGTATAGTTATGCGTGGTCTGACGGGGCTACGACGACGAGTTTGTTGGTGCAAACAGGCGGTACACACACGGTTACCGTGACTGATGGAAATGGCTGTACGGCTTCTACTGAGGTGGCGATTATTGAAAATGCCAACCCAGACGTAAGTATCGCAGGCGCAACGAGTAGCTGCACGGATATGAATCAACTCGATGTCACGGTGACAAATTGCAATGCTGTAAGTTATTCATGGCCAACGGCAAATAATCAAACGACCGCCACTATTTTGAACGCCGCTATCGGAACGCATACCGTTTGGGTAACGTGTAGCAACGGTTGCGTGGCATCGGCAACGCACACGATTAGCCCTGCCCCTACGCCACTTGCAACGATTACCGCTACTAATCTGGGTTGCAACGCGGCGGGCTGTCAGTTTAGTTTTGCTTCGGCAAACAATAGCACGGCGGCAATAGACACTTATACTTGGGACTTCGGCGATAGACACACGGCAACGAGCGCGACGGCAGTGCATAATTTTGCGCAAGCAGGCAGTTATACCGTTTGTGTGACGCTTCATTTTGCGAACGGCTGCACGGCGCAGGCTTGTACGGTAGTGACTTCTACTATTTCTGTGGGCTGCGATTATTCCTACCCAAGCCTTTCGGAGCCTTGCTCCACAAGCAGTATTTGTATTCCGTTAATCGCAAGAAACGCTGTGCCTTTAGGCATGATAGGCATTGACTATTGTATGACTTACGATGCCACAAAGATACGTCCACGCAGAACAGGCGGTGCGAATACAGGCATTGTAAACGCAGGTATTGTCGCCACAGCAAATGACCCGAATGTAGATTATGCTACTTACATTGACGATGCCGCAGGCAAGATGCGGGTTAGTTTATTCTTCAACGCAAATGCCGCAGCTACAGCTACATTTAGCGGCATAGGCGACGTAGCTTGTGTAGAATTTGATATTTTGCCTTCGGCTATCGGTACCACAATTTCTTTGACCGACTGCGAACTGATTGAAAGTTTCAATGGCGGTGTCTTGTTTAAATGCGCCGACCCCGGAACCCTCGCCGTGACAACTGACCCGCTGCTCACTGGAAAAATTATTTATTGGAACGAAGCAAGTCGCCCGTTGCGCTACGATGCCGCTAATCCAACAGCGTATTTGATGACCAATATTCAAGGTACCGATGCCACTTGCAACCCGACAGCGGCAATGGCGGTTCAACCCGACCTTAACGGCGATTTTAGTTATGATGTGACAAATGGAACATCGCTGCATATACAACGCGATATTGCAAATACGCAAGTCGTTATGTCGATGATTAACGGTTTAGATGCGTATCAAACGCAGTATATCACGACAAATAACCCTGCGTGGGTACCGAATGTTTATCAAATGCTTGCCGCCGATGTGAATACCGATGGCTTTATTTCGGCAGGCGATATTTCGCAAATGGGGCGCAGAACGGTGCTTTCGCAAGGCGAGTTTGTGCAGGTAATGAATAATAGCACCGCTACCGCGCCTATTTATCGCGCTTCGCCGACCTTAGACTGGCGTTTTGTGAGTCAATCGATGCTTGCTTCCGAGCCGCAATATGCGATTAGCAGCAGCTACCCTGCCAATAATGCGATAGGCTATTCCAAATACTTAGTTCCGCGAGTAGCAGATTGTATGGACATTTCGATTAGCGCAAACGGGGCGTGTATGGCGGTCGGCGATGAAACGTATAACGGCATTTTATTGGGCGATTTGGTTAGTTTTAATACGAATACAATAGGCGACTGGGTAGCGAACGCATCGGGCGTGATGCTTCGCGAAGAGCTTTTAAATACGGTTATTTACGACCTTAATCAAGCCAAAGACAGCGAGAAAGGCGACTGCTCGATGCGTATTCCTGTTTATTACAACAGTAATGAAGCCTATAAATCGGTCGATTTCATTATGGATTATAATGAGCAACGCATCGCTACGACGGGTGTTACGGCGGCGCAAGACAGCAATTACATTTCAACACCCGTTTTCAATAACCTCAATAACGCGCAATTATTAGCTACAACTTACTCTAAAAGAGCAGGCGGATTTTCAACGAACGAGCCTATCGGGTATATAGAGCTAAGTCCGCTCTCGGGCAGCACGATTACCGCCGCCGATTTAGGCGCGATAACGTCTTACTTTAATGGCGGCAAAGCGTTGAGCGAAATAAGAGGCACCGCGGCTAATTGTGGTCGAATTGCACCGCTAACACCTTGTACAAGCAGTCTCTATCCAAACATTACTGAGCATGAATTTACCGTTTCGCATTGCACGACCGACGGAACCATCAGCGTTTATGACTTACTCGGGCGTTTACTTTACAGTATCGCTATCTCGGCAAACACGAATAAAACGATTATTGATATTACGGAGCTGCCTGCTGCTCCTTATTTCGTGCGCATCAACGGCGAAGACGCGCTTAAGGTGATTAAAATGTAGGGGGGAAGTTGCGAGTAGAAAGTTAAAAACGTTACCAGCCCCTTTTTTCGGGTGTTGGTAACGTTTTTAAGTAGTAGAGCATAAATATTGAACCCTGTTAAGTAGGGTGTTCTGGGGTATGGTATCCCAGTTTATTTTGCCGCAAGCGATTAGAAGCGTGGAAACTAATCTTGGTAAAAAGGATAAAAGAACAAGCTTTTTTGAAATCTAAAAGAGAATTTGCTATCAATGATTTGTTTGCAAATAGCTATTTCATTGTTTGTAAAACCTATCGCGCCTGTTTCAGCATCAAAAAGCAGCGTTTGTAAGAGCTTAATACCATTCACGTTTGTGTCCCTATCGAGGGGTAAATGCGGCACAACTTTCGTTATTTCGGTGTCATCGGGAGTGTACTCGATGATGGTATCATTTGGTGGGCTATACAAGGCTATCATTTCCGCTATTGATAGCTTTTTATGGGTATAATACGGTTCTTTTTCTTCATTTGTAGCGTATATAATTGGTGCAGTTGCCGTTTTTAAGTTTTCTATACAAGTTGTTTTTATCTGCTTTATACAATCGCCTACTTTCTGCTTATTTATGCGTATCGTATCAAATAAGTACCCTTGCACGGTGCGAATAGCATAGGTATTGCTGCAATCATCGAGGCTAAAAGCGTTTTTAAAAGTGGGCAGTTTTATCCAAAAAATGGGTTTGAAATCGTCGGATTCGTAAGCATATTTCCACTTAGGAGCCTTCAAACAGGCTGGGGCAATTGCCTTTATTTTGCTGGTTATTTTGCGTGTTTTTGGGTCGTAGTTAAACTGTTGTTTTACTAAAAACATAGTAATTGGATAGCCGTATTGAAGCGGGATTTTTGCGCTTTTTTCAAATATCAACTGGCTAAAAGCCTCCAAATCTATGCCCGTAGCGCAGGTTGCATCATAAATATTTCTAAACGAAAACAAGCTATCTAAAGGCGTTTCTATGGGTTTCGTCAAGCCTTCATCGTAGAAACAGGGCAGTTTTTTTTGTTTTATAAGTTCAAAAATACGGCTTCTAAACGGAGCATAAAATGAGTCGTTATCTTGCTCCTCGGTCTTATTATATTTCAGTATTGTCGTGCCTTCAGCCAACCTACCATACTCATTTCCCATTTGCGGAATATCGGTATGATACGGCAGGGTAATCGTCACTTCCCAGGCTTCGTTGTTTGTTTGCGCCTTTGCGTCAAGCGAAATAGCGAGGAAGACGATGACGAGTGAGGTAGCGAAAAGGCGTTTTTGCATGGCGGTATTTCATTTTAGAGGTTTCTTATCACTTTCATAACCGCAGGCGGCGGTAGTTATTTCAACGCGGCAGTTGAAGCGGTCGGCTTCTTTTTTGTTTTTGCTTATTTTCACGATATTGTCATTGCCCTTTATTTTTAAACATAGTCGGGCTGGCATAACATGGTATTGCGTGATTAAAAAATCAATAACTGCTTTTGCGCGGTTGTAGCAGAGCTGGTTTTTATGAGTCTCATTTTTGCTTTCACTATCGCTCGCATAAGCCGATATCATCAAACACTGTTTACTATTTTGCGCCAAAACGGTGGACACCAACCTCAAAGCAACTTGCGCTTCTGGGCTTAGTTCGTCGCTATTTTCAGCGAAATAAATAGGCGGCGGCGTG
>JBEEMU010000084.1:0-7144 GCA_041192485.1 Bacteroidota bacterium
ATAATAATAATAATAATAATAATAAAAGTAAAAAAACCAATGCAGCTATTCCTTAAATTTTTATTCCTAAATTGCTTTCTAATAGCAACAACCTATACTTACGCACAGCCGACCGACGAAAACAATGGCGGCGGCGAAACCTCGGCTCGCGAGCAGCTTTTTGCCTCAAATTGGGAGTGGGTAGCAAAAACCCGACAGCCGAACCGCGGCGGCTCCGAACGCTACTCGCTCAAGCCGCAAGGCGAGCAAATACGCATTTCGTTTGACCGAACAGGACACTGTTTTATTACCAAAAACGGCGCGACAATCAATAGCGCAACCTATACGCTCATGGAAGACGATGCCCGAATCGTATTTGGTAAATGGGACACGCCCAGCGAATTTCACCTCGATGAAGGCCCTTTCGACTTTGAAGCCAATTTGCTTTGGATTAGAGGCGAATATAACGATAAAGGCTCCACTTGGCAACTCGCACAAGCAGGAACAGCCAGCACTTACTCGCCCCCTGCGCAAGCCGCACGAGCCGCACCCGCCGCCGCAACCCGTGTAACGCCCACCACCGCCGCAAGCACTACCTCAGCTACTCGCACCACCACCTCGCCATCGCCCGTTGCGCGTACAGGCAAAAAAACAAGCACAACCAGCAGTAGCAAAAAGAAACGGCGTTAATTATAGTTATAAATAAATAAAATACACAAAATAATCTAAATAAACACTTTATATATAACTAATATTATTATTATAAAAATAAAATATTAATTTTTTAAAAAAAATTGTAATTTTTTAAAAAAATAAATAAAAAACAATAAGTTTTCATAAAACTATCGTACCTTTGTAAGGGTTTTGTAATTCATTTATATTAAAAATAAAAAATATAGATTCTTACCCGCCTTTTTCATCTAGTAACTATAATATCGTAATTTGGTAGGCTATCGCATGACGATAGTATTATTGTGTCTTTTTACCTAAAAAATTTTAACCAAAACCATGGAAAGCAATTTTCTTGAGTTGAAACAACAAGCGGACAAACTCCGCAAATCCAAAAACTTTGAGCAAGCAACCCCGCTGTACGGTATTATTTGGACAGACCATCGAGATGAATGCACAGAGTGGGAAGGCTGGTGCTATGCGTACTGCCTAAAACATCTGAAACGATTCGACCAGTCATTGACTGTTTGCCGCGAAATCATGGACATCAACCCCGAATACAATAATACGGCAAGTATTTATTCGTGGTGTTTATTCCATACGCAGGTCGTTGAAGCAACCGACGAAGAATCTTTATTGGCAGCCGCAAATGAGATTATTTCCAAATCATCGCAAGACGACGAACTGTCGCCTTATGTGCGCACGATTTTCAAGGTCTTAGAGTTTCTATCTAATTCGCGCGGAGGATTCCCCGCCGAAAAAATCAATGAATGGCTGAATAAACTATCGCCCGAAACGCTTGATAGTAAGCCATTTATGATGAAAGACAAGTTCGGCAAACCGCGCGAACTTGCCTCAAAACGCGAGCAATTCTATGTATTGTTGGCACGTACGCAATATGAAGGCGGCAACTACAACGCCTGCCGCGCCACAATTGCCGAAGCGATGCAAGTGTTCCCACAACTGCATAACGACAACGAAACTTGGCTAAAACGTTTCGACGCACTTTCGCAAGCAAAAAAAGGCAATTACGCCGAAGCGGAAGCCTTATTCCTCGAAATAATCAAGGTAAAACCAGAGTGGTATATCCACAAGGAGTTAGCCGAAATTTATTTGCAGCAAGGCAAAAAAGTAGAAGCTATGCGAGCAGCAGCCGATGCTGCCCTAGATACGCGCGAGCCAGAACGCAAACTAAGCCTTTACAAATTTATTGCCGAAATGTTAGGCGAACGCGGCAACGATGATGCCGTGAAAAAACACATCGAATTCATATTTTATACGCGCCGCGACCGAAAATGGAAAATAGACAGCGAGCTGCAAGCAGCCGTCAATATTTACAATATCAATCAAGAAGCCGTCATCGATAGCAAATTTTTGATGCGCCCACTCCGCAATCTGTGGGAACAACTCAAATATGACGGCTTAGAACGCTTCAACGGAGTCATAAAATCGTTTTTGCCAACAGGAACTGCTGGTTTTGTGGAAACGTCAGAGCGCAAAACATTCTACTTTTTGACCAAACAATTCAAAGGCAAACCAGAATTTATGGTTGCTGGACAAGAAGTTACCTTCTATATAGAAGAAGGCTTCGATGTAAAGAAAAACAGACCGTCTTTTAATGCGGTTTATATCAAACCTATTTTAAAACGAGTATAAAAAATAACGAAATTATCTGCTTGTTGGCTAACCTCAAACTTATAAGGCTTAGGGTTATCAATAGTTTATATATATATATAAATATAATATAACTATTTTAGCCAACTACTCGATAGTTCGGAAAAATAAAAAATAAAAAAAGTCCTAAAAATTTGGCTACCAAATTAAAAATACGGAACTTTGCACCGTCTTAGAACAAATAAAGAGCAACAAAGAACAAATAAAGAGCAAATAAAGAGCAAACAAAGAACAAACAAAGAAAACAGAACAAGAGAATTTGATTAGCAGTATGTAATGTATTATATTTTCAACAACAGTAAAATAAAAATTTTTTAACCAATTTTTACAGTAATTTAACAAGCATGGAACCAATTGCACAACGTGTTCAAAGAATCATCGTCGATAAACTCGGCGTAGATGCGAACGAAGTAACTCCAGAAGCGAGCTTTACTAAAGATTTAGGAGCAGACTCTCTCGATACGGTTGAACTTATTATGGAATTAGAAAAAGAATTTAATATCTCTATTCCAGATGAAGATGCCGAAAAAATCGTAACTGTAGGCGATGCAACAACCTACGTCGAAGGACAATTCGCTTAAGAGTTCTCTCTTTCTATAGCCTTCTGCCGCAAAGATACAAACCTGAAAATACAAAATTCCTAATCGGATAATTTGTTTTCAAGTTTGCTGTCTTTGCGGTTTTTTAAAAACAAAAAACCGCATTTAGTTGGAGAACGAACATATTTTATTAGAAGGAGCGTATCTTGCCCTAACCATCGAAAGGCTATGTTACCAACTTATCGAGCGGCATGGCGAGTTCGAAAACTCTTGTATGGTTGGTATTCAATGGCGCGGCGCAATATTTGCCGAAAGGCTGCATCAAACCCTGCAAACTATTTTGCCAAATGTGACTATTCCGTTTGGCAAAATGGACGTGACTTTTTATCGCGACGATTTCAGAATGCACGAAACGCCACTAAAAGCACACCCAAACGAAATGGGCTTTATTTTAACCAATAAACGAGTCATTTTGATAGACGATGTATTGTATTCGGGGCGCACAACTCGCGCCGCCTTAGACGCTTTGCAACATTATGGCAGACCCCAGCAAGTAGAACTTTTGACACTCGTCGACCGCCGATTCAATCGCTCGTTGCCCATTCGCCCCGACTATGTAGGCATCACCGTAGATGCGCTCAACGAGGCGTATGTCAAAGTGGAATGGCAGCATCTGCACGGACAAGACCGTATTTTATTTTTTAATCATAAATAAAACAACCCCTAATTGCTCTATCGAGTAATTAGGGGTTGTATCTATTTAGGCCTGTGTTTTAAACCACAAACCGCCTAACAGTTACTATGAGCTGTTTTGGTAAGGGCTTAGGCATTTTATTTTAAAACTTATTTTGAAACATTTATTAGGTATAAAAGACCTTTTGGAAAGCGAAATCTATCAAATTTTAGATACGGCAATTCATTTCAAAGAGGTCATCAATCGCCCTATCAGAAGCGTACCTTCGCTTCGAGATATGACGATTGCAAACTTGTTTTTCGAGGATTCTACGCGAACACGAATGTCGTTTGAGTTGGCAGAGCGTCGCCTTTCGGCAACGGTGCTTAATTTTTCGGCTTCCGCCTCGTCGGTCAAAAAAGGCGAAACCCTTTTAGACACGGTTAATAATATATTAGCCATGAAAGTCGATATGGTCGTTATGCGGCATCCTGCCCCTGGCGCGTGCGTATTTCTAAGCAAACACATCGACGCAAGCATCATCAACGCAGGCGACGGGACGCACGAACACCCCACACAAGCCCTGCTCGACGCATTTTCGATGCGCGAGCAAATAGGCGATTTAGCGCAAAAAAATATCGCTATTTTGGGCGACACCCTACATTCGCGAGTAGCTTTAAGCAATATTTTACTACTTAAAAAATTGGGTGCGAATATCCGCGTTTGTGGACCACCTACCCTAATACCCAAACACATCGAAAAATTGGGCGTAACGGTTTCGCATAATGTACTCGAAACCTTAGCATGGTGCGATGTTGCGAATGTTTTGCGTATTCAATTGGAGCGGCAAGACATTCAGTATTTTCCAAGTTTGCGCGAGTATTCGCAATATTTTGGTATCAACAAGGCGATGTTAGATAGTTTAGATAAAAAAATAGTCGTGATGCACCCTGGCCCAATCAATCGCGGCGTAGAAATTTCATCAGATGCAGCCGACAGCAGCCAGTCTATCATCTTGCAACAGGTGGAAAACGGCGTTGCGGTGCGTATGGCAGTCATGTATTTATTGGCAGGCAAACGGGTTTAACATAAGCGTCTGCAGCGAAATAAACACGGGTATCATTACCCAAAAGCACCCCATTTTACAGGGTTTCAAAACCGTGATTAGGCTATTTATAGACTACTTAGGATAATAATTTTAAAAATAAAAACGCCCTGCCTTCAAAAAAGAAGACAAGGCGTTTTTTGTATATCAACCTTTTTAAAATTTATTATGTGTTTTTTATTTTTGAATTGTTGTGTGTAAACAATACTTCACTTGAAATATTAGCCCCAGATGGCACTAACATCTTCATTTTCAGTAATTAAACTGCGCAAAGTGATGAGCGCATAGCGCATTCTGCCAAGCGTCGTACTCATGGTAGCCCCCGTCAAGTCCGAAATTTCTTTGAACGTTAGGTCGGCATAGTGCCGCAAAACTACCACCTCGCGTTGTTCGAAAGGGAGTTTGTCGAGGTACTGCAAGAGTACATCGTGTGTTTGACTGTGCATAACGGTCTGCTCGGCGTTATGCCCCTGCCATTCTAAGGTGCGGAACGGCTCGTCGTTTAGTTCGAGGTTGACGGCACTTTTACATTTGCATTTACGCAAAAAGTCGATAGCCATATTATGCGCAACTCGCAAAGCCCAAGGCGCAAATTTGCCCTCGTCATTGTACTGTCCTGCCCGCAAAATATTGACAATTTTGATAAAAGTGTCTTGGAACAAATCGTGAGCGGTTTCCTCATTGCGAACAATAAGGTAAATAGCCGTATAAATACGATTTTTGTGCCGATTGAGTAATTCGGCGAAAGCCCATTCTCTGCCCTCTTGATAGAGTGAAATGAGTTCTCGGTCATCTAACTGCGACGCTACTTGTGTCATAGGCACACATTGAGTTTACGTTTGAAATAAACGGTGTAAATTTAAATGTAAACTTGTCGCTCGATAAAGACCTCCTTTTTGTTTAGAAAATGAAAAAATAAATTGAAAAATGAATTAAAAAAATGGGCAATTCGGATAACCGTTAAGGCTTCTTTAACCATTGATTATGCAAAGGTAGGCCTTTTTTCGGAAAATAAAATTTTTTAAGTGTTTTTTTTACAAAAAAATATTTTTTTTACAAAAAACATACAGATATTGCTACTCGACTATATATATGGCAATTTTTATACCGAAAAGGTAAAAAAGAATAAATATAAGACGTTTTTTTTCAAAAAAGGTTGCATTATTTTGATAAAATGATAAAAAAATGCAAAAAACGCAATTATATTTTTTTTAAAAACGTGTAGCAATTTTTCTGTAAAATCGTTTTTAACCAAATTTTATTCTGTTTTAAGTTTTTTATTTTTATTAAACCAATAAATATTTTGTTTTATAGTAAAAAAGTGTGAACCAATATTTATTTTATTTTGTAAAAAAATAAGCTAAAATAAAATACTTTTTTATACCTTTGCATCGTTTTAAGCAGCTATTTTCTATTTTTTACTAACCTTACTTATAACTCGCTTGTTAGGCAGCACCACCGATTTTCATCTCTTAGATGATAAAACTTTATTTAATTTGCATCAGGTAGAACAAAATAGTGCGGCTATTGATGTTTTATGGGAGCGTTATCGCCACTTGCTTTATGGGCAGGCTCTTAGCTATTTGAAAGATACGGAGGCGGCAAAAGATGCCGTTCAGCACGCCGCAATACAGCTACTCACAACCCAAAAAACACTAGAACACCCTAAATGGTGGCTATTTACTATTGTCAAAAATTTCTGTCTAAATGAAATTAAATATATTGATAATAAGCAATTTATAGATACTGAAAATGATTATATTTCAGAAAATGAAATAATATTTGTTGAAAATGACCACTTAGACACTCTTATCAAAACGGAAGCAGAAGAAGCGTTAATTGCAGCGTTACAAAATTTGCCCGTCGAGCAGCGTGTTTGCATCGAGTTGTTTTATTGGGAAACGCTTTCAACCAAACAAATTGCCGAAAAAACGGGCTATGAAGTAAATAAAGTACGGAGTTACCTGCAAAATGGCAAACTGAATTTACGAAAAAAATTAGTACATACAACCTAAAAAACCTATTATAATGCCAAGAAAAACAACTGATTGTCTATCGCCAGTAGATATTAAGAATTATTTAGACAATAAATTGCCGGCTATCGAAGAGTATGATATTGAACAGCATCTTGTGGACTGTCCGCTGTGTAGTGCGGCCATCGCAGGCTATTCAGAACATCAAAACTATGAGGATTTGCTAACAGAAATAAGTAAACTAAGACCAACCGATGCAATAGCTACAAACAAAATCGTTGCGCTCGCCTCCGAAAATCGCCCTTGGATTTGGTGGAGCGCAGCAGCGCTGTTTATTTGCATTCCTTTTTCTTACTATTTTTACTACCAGCAAACGCACACTTATTCGAGATTCGCCGCTGCATATAGCGAATTGATGCCTGCGCCACACGCCTTGGTGCGTGGCGAGAATTTGGCAACAAAAACAGCTACCGATAAGGCTTTTTTGCGCTATGAGCAGGGCGATTATGAAACCAGTTTAACGGCTTTTGAG
>JBEEMU010000085.1:0-3375 GCA_041192485.1 Bacteroidota bacterium
ACTCCACCACGGGCTGTAACGTGCCGCGCTTGCGCAATATCAGTTTGCCCACATCGTTTATATCGCTTACATCGCCTGCTTGTGTGTTGCCATCGAGCCAAACGCCGTCCCACATTTCGCCGCATTTATTGGTGATAGTGCCGCCATCAACGAGCAGGGTGGCACCCGCCTCTACGGTTATTTTATGCCCTTTTGCCATATTGAGCGTGCCCTGCACCGTGAGGGTAGTGCCTGTTTTTATGACGAGGTTTTCGGCGGCATTTTTGATGGCGGTGGCGGGTATGGTGGTGGAGGTGAGGATAAGCTCAGGGGGCGGTTGTGCGCTACTCGGGTAGTACGAGCAGCTTGCGGCTAGGCAGTAGCCTACCGTTTTGATACATTGATACATAGTAAAAACCGTTTGAGAGGTTAGCAATAGATATTGTAGTTGTTTCGCTTTGCAAAGATAGTGTTTTTTGAGGTCTGCCCAATACATCGCTGATGATAATTTGCGTATGGTTAAAATCGGGGTATTGTATGGTGAGTTCGCTGTGAGCAGGGTTCGGGAATACCTGTATTTTGGTATCGTTTACTACCGATTGCTCGGTGCCGACCCAGCAACCTGAAATAAAACAGCCCATACTATCTAATCGCATCAACCACCCATACTGTCCGCCTTGGGGGAATAGTACGGGCGTTGGGGGGGTATAAAACCAACCAGCCGTAATGATACTACCGTCTATCATTATATTGATACCATATATATTGTAAGAAGGAACAGCATTAGGATTAGATGTAGATTCGGTATTTGGCAAATACCGAGTACTGTAAAGGCTATCTAAGTTGGTATTAATTACACCAATACCTTCAACTTTACTCCAACTATTATTTAAAGCGTAATACTGATAAACAATTTTGTCATTTATGATAATAGGATTACTTAATATATAGCCTTGTACTCCAGAGTTAATATAATTGCTTGCCATAGTTTGATGTGTTTGCCAATTAATTTTGTAAGCTTTTACTCGTCCATATACGCTATTTAAGTAAGACGGGGGATTTTTAGGAAACATTGCTTGCCATTGAAGAACAACCATTTCATTACTATTGGGAATTAGTACCGCTTGTACAGCATCGTCTGCATATCCACCATCAAAAATTTGCTGCCACAATTTATTACCTAAGCTGTCTATTTCAAATAAAAATCCATTGTTGGTATTACGCTGCCAACTTGTACCTATAAATCCGCCCACGAGTATGTGACCATTTGGGAGCGGTAATATCACTCGGGGCGTATTCTCATAGTACACAACAGGGTAGGGACTTAATTTTTTCTCCCAAATTTTATTACCTGTGCTATCAAACATTACCATAACAAGTTCTATTATTCCTGTGTTTTGTGCTGTATTGCACCCGATAAGTATATTGCCATTATTCAATTCTGCTACCGCCATAATTGCCGTTTGAGCTGTATCATACCGATAACTTCGTGTCCAAGCGGTATCAGTCATGTTTTTATTGAACTTTACTAAAATACCGATTGGAATATTTGGATTAACTTTGGTAACGGTCGCTGCTAATATATGCGTACCATTTTGAAGATTTTTAAAGCAATTGTAGTTGTGTGTTTCTGCATAGGTATCATTTCGTAAAAATAAAGTATCTCTTGATAGTTCAACCCCTAAACTATCAAAGTGACTAATCAAGTTACGTTGTATGCTTCCTGTATCACTTATTGAACCTACTGCTACATAATTATTTACCCCTAACTGTGCCGTAGCGGTATAAGCTATTGCATTATGTAGCACATTAAAAGATTGTCCGTAAATAATTGAAGTATAAATTAAAATATAAAGTATTATTATTATCATCTTTTTCATATTAAAATAAATTTAGCCGTACCAAAGTGTAACACTTTGATACGGCAGGTTTACGATTATTTTATGATAGTTAGTTTTTGCGTAGCAAGCGTTACTTTATTTACGCTGATACGCACCATGTAAACCCCTGCATTATACTTTTCGGTATTTAGCACAAGGTCGTCTTGCTGATTCGTTAGTTGCTTTGAGAACGCTATACGCCCCGAAGCATCTATCACTTCAAGATAAGCATCATTAGGGGGAGTCTGCAAAGTATAACTTACCGTAGCATAATTTTTGGTAGGATTTGGGAATAATACAATTTTATTTTGCATTATTGTATTAGTAGCAACACTATTTTTTTTGCGCTGTGCAGTAGCGTTCGGAAAATAAACGGGTTCGTGATAAGTAAGCATACTACCATTAAGTACACCACCATTGTCGAGATGCTGCAATATTGCTCGTGCGGTACTTTGCGCTGCATTATTATTGCCTGATAGGTTTTGCAAAATCTCTTTTTCGCCCGATGTCAATTGCTCAATACTGCGATTGCTCTCTGCCAATCCGATTAGCATATTATAAAGTGTGGAATAATCGCCAAATAAAGCCGCTTGTTTTTCATTAAAATGGCAATAGGTAGCCATATTCTCTAACGCGATAGTTGCTTCATTGGTTTGCCCTTTAGCCAAAAGTTTATCGATATAAGCATAGCGATAGGTAGGCTCTTGTATGCCGTCTAATACATCTATATAATCGTCCGCTGTTGCTGCCGTGTCGCTGCGCAAACCCGTCAATTGCTGCCGCACTGCATCATAAAAACGGCGTTGATGTTGGTTAATCGTGTTTTCTAAATATTCTTTGGCACTAATCCCATTTTCGGCGGCAACTGTCACTTGCTCGAGCATATAATCGGGCAACGTAGCGCGTTCATGCAGTTGCTCCATCACTTCGGGGTTTTTGCCTGCGTGCTCGTTTGCCACCATAATATCGCGCAGCATGGCATCGGGGAAGTTTTGGTTTTGGGCTAATGTTTTTAGCACATCGTCTGAAAGGTAAGGCGAGTTTTGCATCAAAATGGCATATAGGCTGTACGCATCTTGCAACTGCACCATCTCGGCTTCCGATTTGATTAACGGCGTGTTGCCGCCATCTTGCAAATTTTGCAATATTGATTGGTGTAGTGCTATTTGGGTAAGTGCATCAGTGCGCGTAACCCAATTGGCAGCGCGACAGCTTGGGTCGTTACAAGGTGTAATAATTTGGTGGTCGGGACATGATTGACTATCAAATACTAAGTTTGATTGAAAACGAGTAACGCCGATAGTATTTATTGGCTTCGTCCGCCCGCCCAAATGATGATAATAATTAATACTAAACAACTGGTTATCATAATCACTCACTCCAATGCCACTTAAGCTAAATTGGTTGCCTGCCAAGTCGACTGCCAAGCCTGTGTTCGCGCCTTGATTAATGGCTATACCCTGCACCGCACCTGCGGGGTCGGTATGCACATAAATATCAGTATTATTAGCAACAT
>JBEEMU010000086.1:0-3421 GCA_041192485.1 Bacteroidota bacterium
CAAACAAACGTGCCGCTCGAATTTAACTTTTGTACAAAAATATCAGCACCGCCGCTACTTACCACATTGCCTGCACCAAAATTAACGGTACCCGAGAAATAGCCTGTGGTATAAACATTGTCGCTAGCATCTACAGTTATACCATAGCCAATATCATCTTTTGTTCCGCCCATTTTTTTTGCCCAAACAAACGTGCCGCTCGAATTTAACTTTTGTACAAAAATATCAGTACTCCCGCTACTTACCACATTACCCGCACCAAAATTAACAGTGCGCGAGAAGTAGCCCGTGGTATAAATATTGCCAAGGCCATCTACAGCGATACAGTTGCCACTATCGTAGTCTGTTCCGCCCATTTTTTTTGCCCAATTATGCTGGCCATTTTCATTTAAGTTTTGTATAAAAATATCGCTTCCGCCTGTAGAGGTTAAAGTAGTCATAATAGGAGGTGGAAGTATGGTACCAGTAATTATGACACCACTAAAAGTAACAGTACCGCCAAAGTAACCCGTTGTATAAACATTACAAGCAGCATCTACAGCTATACTATTGCCCACATCGTTACTCGGGCCCCCTTCGGTTGTTACCCAAAGAATGTTGCCGTTCGTATCTAATTTTTGTGTAAAAATATCGCTACCTCCAGCACTTTGACTGCCCCATCCCCATGGGTTCATGTTACCGCTAAAATATCCCGTTGTATAAACATTACCGCGACTATCTACGGCAATACCAAGACCTTCATCAAAATCAGCACCGCCCATACGCACTGCCCAAATAAAACTGCCCGATGGGCTTAGTTTTTGGATGAAAATATCGGTAGCACCTGCACTGGTTAAGTTAAAAACGCCAGCACTTGGGTTGAAATCAACCGTACCTGTGAAACTTCCAGTTGTATAAACGTTACCCGCTACATCGGTAGCAACGCTTTCACCTGTGGATACTCCGCCAATTACCGGAGGCGGAGTACCAATAGCTACTGTTGTGTTATTTGATATGGTTGTAACGGAAGTAGTAGTAGTACTCGCTGCCGTCCACGCATAATAAGGTTGCGCCTGGGCAACGGTGCCAATGCCAACGCAAAGAAAGGCTATAAGAATAGCTGCTACCTCTGCCGCGATTGGTTTAATGCCGCGCTTTGTTTGTGCGATGAGGCTGCTTCGGTTAAAAAGGCAGGCAGCCGAGATGAGAGGCGAGGCAAAAAAGTGTGTGTAAATGTTGGTACGCATAATTTGAAAAGATTTATTTTGGTTATAAATTCTAAGATTTAATTCAAAACGCCTACATATTGGAATGTAGTAAATTAGTTCGTTTTGATACTGCAAAGATGCAAGCATTTTAAACCTTAAAAAATTGTTTTTTTTAAGATAGGTAGCAAAAAAAGGGTATAATTTCTCGTAAATAATTGATTATCAAGTGATAGTGGGCAGGCGCGAGCAGGCGCGGCGCGGCGAGGTGTTTGTAGTTCGGATAGATGGCAAATCGTAAGGGCTTAGGCAATAAATAACATACCCAAATTTTGCGAAGGATTTTGCGCCAAGACAAGGCGCGAAAAACGGGGCGTAGCAGCGCTACGTTACGTTTTGAGCAACGCAGTATTGGCGCAAAAGACGAGTAAAATGGGTATGTTATTTTTTTTCTGAGCCCTAAGATTAGGCAAGCCAAAATAGACATTTTCTTTATTTTTTAAAAAATAAAAAAACGCTCTCTGTATAAACAGAGAGCGTTTTTTTGTGGCTGCTTTTTTATTTATAATTCCGTAAAGTTGTATGCGCTGTAGCATAGAACTTTAGGAAATAAAAAGTAATGTCTTTCCGTGACTTATCCATAAAATTCGCGTTCCAAACTCCTAAATGAAGTTTAAACGGTATGTCTAAATAATCAATTTTTATTTACAATATTGAATAATCAACTCTGCCAGCTCCAAACTAATATTAACTTGCGCTTCTACCGTTGCTGCGCCGATATGCGGCGTGACCGAAATTTTCGGGTGAGAAAGTAGCGCAGGGTGCGGTGTAGGCTCATTTTCAAAAACGTCTAAGGCGGCGGCTGCCACTTTTCCGCTTGCCAAAGCCGCCAAAAGAGCGTCTTCATTGATGACACCGCCGCGAGCTGTATTAATCAAACGAACGCCGCTTTTCATCATCGACATTTCTTTTTCGCCCAAAATATTGCCACCCGGAACGTGAACGGTGATATAATCGGCTACTGCCAACATCGTTTCCATCGAAACGGTTGCCATTTTTACTACAAACTTTTGTTCGGGAAACTGCGGCACCGTCATATCAATTGTGGCTTCGGGAACATATAAATCGACGGGTAACACCTTCATACCCAAGCCCAACGCGATGCGAGCAACGGCTTGCCCGATACGCCCAAAACCAATGATGCCAATGGTTTTTCCTTTGAGTTGTACGCCCTTTTCGTACTGTTTTTTCAAGGCATTGAAATCGCCACCAGCCGATAAGTTGCGATTAGCGTCTTGCAAAAAACGCGAAATTGTGAGCAAATGCGCCATCGTTAATTCCGCAACCGCTTGCGAAGAAGCGGCAGGCGTATTGACAACGGTGATGCCTTTGCTACGCGCATAATCCACGTCGATATTGTCCATGCCCACGCCGCCGCGAGCTATCACCTTCAAGTGTGACGCAGCATCGAGCAAGCCCACACGCACTTTCGTGGCAGAGCGCACACACAGGACATCAAAATTTTGTAGGGCTTCCGCCAAATTTTCTTGGGCTACTTTTTCGGTGACAACCTCAAAACCTGCGGCTTCAAGCATCGCTTGACCGTCGGGGTGAATACCGTCGTTAGCTAATACGCGCATCGCTTTTTTCATAAAATGCAAATTTATATATGATATTAATTAAATATATGATGTGTGATAATATTACTTGTAAGGGTCTGACTGAGGTAAGAAGAAAGTTTTTAAATAGGGAAACGAATAACAAGCAAGGAACAACGAATTTCCACTGCTGATAGCCAAACAATTAGCCGTTTTCTAAAGTTTATATCAAAAAACACCGCAAAGGTAAGCAATTGTAAAAGATAGGCTTGCATTTTTAACAGCAAAAAACAAAATTCGTTGTATCTTTGCCCTATTAAGTAGTAGTGTATAAATAATCGCGGTTTTGAAACCCTGTAAAACGGAGTGCTTTCGGGTAAAATGATACCCGTGTTTATTTAGCCACAGACGCTTAGTAAAGAATGATAGCTCTTACTTATTTATTTTTTAACTAATTAAAAACCAATAAAAAAACGGTATGCAACTTCACGAAGAGCAAGGCTTTCAATATATAGACGAAGGCACAGGCGAAACACTTTTACTCCTACATGGTCTATTCGGTGCTTTGGGCAATTTTGAGCATCTTATTGCCCATTTTTTAAAGAAATACCGCGTTGTAGTGCCGATGTTGCCTATCAC
>JBEEMU010000087.1:0-4668 GCA_041192485.1 Bacteroidota bacterium
AGTTTATTAGGGTCTAAAACAGGTTTGCCCGATTCGCCGAATGGGTCGTCGGTCATGTATAGAATAGATTGGTTTTGCAAGCCGTCGTTTTTGTAAAAATAATACTTGCCGCCTTCTAACATCGGCACGCCGTAGCGTTCAAAATTCCAAAGCGTTGTGAGGCGTTTTTCCACGTCGCCTCTAAATGAAATTTTGCTTAAATAGCCGAATGTCGTTTTGTTTTGCGCCTCTACCCATTCTTTTGTTTGGGCAGTATTTGGGTCTTCGAGGGCGCGATACGGGTCGGCAACCTTCGTTCCAAAAAAATCCTCTTGAACGGATTTGTCTGGTTTACTATCTGGATAAGTCATCGTAGCGGTTTGTGCAAACGCCATAGCATTTGCGAATAAGGCAACGAACGTTGCTGTATAGATTTTTTGCATGATAATGTTAATGGCTTTTTATGTATGATATTTTATAATTTTTAAATTTTTTTTAATAGGTGCTTTAAATTGAAGCTATTACAAATGGCTAAAAGCGTTTAAAATAAAGGAATTTATAGCATTAAAGTCTGCAAAAGATAGGTACGAAAAACCCCGAATGGGTTTCAATATGAATAGCCGTAGGTTGCAACCTACGGGGCAAATGTTGTGTTTTTTAGAACCTTCAAGGGGTTCACCGTGTTTATCTTGCCGTTGGTGTCTACTCTGCAACTGCACATTTAAAATTCTCTCCGCGTTAAAAAAAGCAGCAAGCCCCAACCCGTTACGCCTCCTAAGCCCACAGGTTCCTTACAAAGTTTTTAAAACTTCCCAAATATGCCTTGTCGATTCGTCCCAACTGAATGTTTGTCGGCGAACTTTGCCTTTTTCTATCAAAGTAGCCCGCAAGGTTTCATCGCGGTATAAACGAGTCAAGCCGTCGGAAATATCCTGCGGATTATAAGGATTGATGAGCAAAGCAGCATCGCCTGCGACTTCGGGCATCGAGCTGCAATTGCTGGTAATAACAGGCGTTTCGCAGTGCATTGCTTCCAATATCGGAATACCGAAGCCTTCAAATAGCGAAACGTAGCACAAGGCGAATGAAGCGGCAATCAAGCGCGTCAAATCTCCTTGTGGCACAAATTCTAAGAACTTTACGCTCTCACGCGCTGCCATTTTTTCATAGAAATTAGTCATTTCGCCTGTTTGCCAAGCTATTCTTCCCGCAATTACTAATAATAAATCGCTTTCAAGGTTATTTTGTTTAAATAATTCAAATGCTTTTAGTAAATTCAGCAGGTTTTTGCGTGGATGCACCGAACCTACATATAAAAAATAAGGTTTCCCTTGTGAAAACTGTGCTTTTACGGCGTTTTTATCGGCAATAGTGAGCGGAAAGTACAGATTTTCATCGCAAGCATTATACGCAACACTCACTTTTGAAGGCAAAACCGAAGGATATTGTGTTAAAATATCTTGTCGAGTATAGTTAGAAACGGCAAAAATATGGCTTGCTTTTTCGTGGAAACGCGGCGAAAAATACTGATAATACCGTTTTACTAAACCGCTTACGTCATTGGGGCGATGCAAATAAGCTAAATCGTGCGAAACGATGGCCGTAGGGACACTCGTGCCTAATGATAAAAAGCTATCTGGGCTAAAAAAAACATCACAGCGATGCTTTTTCAAGGCATAAGCAACGGCGATTTCAAACCATAAAAAAAACAAGACAGGGTGGCGAGCAGGCGGATAAAGCACAACAGGCCTTACATTTTCAGCAAAGATAAAATCATCGGAATAAGGTCGGTCAAAAAAGAAAATGAACTCGTCGTCGGGGTGCGACAGCACCATACGCCGAACGGTTTCGAGCGTGAATCGCCCGATGCCTTCTATATGTTTTGCGAGTAAAAACCGCGTGTTAATTCCTATACGCAAAGATAGTGGGTTTTATGTATGATATTTTTCAATTTATACAGCCAAATTGTTCGGTGAAAAAGTCGAGATTATACAATTCATAATCTTCGAAACCGACTGACCAAACCAAACGAGCGCGGCTTACTTCTCCGCGTTTTAGCTGCGCTTCAAAGCTCGATTCGAGGATATAAAAAACGTTGTAAATTGTCTGATTTTTTATTTTATCTACATGACCAGCGTCCCCTTTGTCGCAATAAAGCTCGACGGTAGTGCCGTCAATCATGCGTATCATCAAGGAGCTATTCGTTGAAATTTCGCCATATTCCGATTGCCCGAAAGGAGTATCTACTACGATTGTCAAACTGAGGGTTTTGTAGGCCCCTACTCGCGACAGGTAGCCCGTACAGGTCAAATAATCGTCGGAGCGCATATATTTTTTAGCAGCTTCGGGCGTGTGTGTAAAGAAAACCCGTGCTTTTGTGCTTTTTTTCTCTTTGCCCGTAAATTCGTCAATTTCGTTTACGACAAGTTCGCAACCTGCGGCAGCGGCTTTCGGTTTTTTCACCTCCTTAACAACCGCCTTTTCTGGCTTGGGTTGTTTTTTTTGTTTCACTTTTTCGGTTTTTATTTTAATATTTTCGTCTTGCTTGGTGCCTGCTTGCGTTGCAGCAGCTTTCAAGCGATACTCCTCTTCGGGGGTTAAAAAATCAGCTCCTTCGCGCACTTCTGCTAGGGCTTGTGGGGCAATGCTGGTATCAATTCTGGCAGGTGGAATAACGGTTCCTAACTCTTCGAATGCCGTTTTTTTCTCCTCGGTATTAGGCGGCGAAACGGGCGTTTCGGGCTTCTTTACAGGCGGTGTTTTCGGTGTTTCGTTTTTTTTTGCAGTTTGCACCAAAATAGATTTCTCAACGCCATCAACTAAAATAGTGCGATACTCCATACCCACAGGTGGCGCGGGAACGGTGTCTTTTTTGCTCGCAATTTTAAGTGGGTCTGCGCCCGTTGGAACGATTTTTTCTACCCCATCAACTATAATAGTTTGGTTTTTTGTTGAGGCTACCGCTGTATTTGCCTTTATAGGCAATGCCTCACTTTTACTCGCAATTGATGGCGTTGCAGGCGGCGTAGAGATTGGTGTAGAGGCACGTTGTGGCGGTGCAGGTGGTGCAGCGGCTTCTTTTTTATCTGCCTCGTCGTAATGCCAAGAGCCGTCATGCATTAGAATAATCCATTTTTTTTCGTCATTCAATACGCGAATTTGCGCATTTAGCGAAAGTGAAAAAAAGCATATAGTAAAGCATATAGTAAAGCATATAGTGCCTGAAATTGTAAGGAAACGCATGTTTATAAATTAAGAATAAGGATAGAAATTTTGTTTAAAAGTAACTGTTTTTGTTTATACGCAAATTCCGTGCAAAAGTACGCAAAAAAGTTGATATACGCTCAAACAGTTATTAAACAGCGGCAATTTTCGCTTATTCTCTTTATTCTACTTGATGCTTCAAGATGTTTTCTATCTGCATATCATTTAAACCAATACCCATCAATACGCCATCGGGACCAACCAAAAACTGGGTGGGAATACTTTTTACATCATAGAGTTCTGCCACATTCGAATTGAATTTATCGAGGTCGGAAACGTGCGAATCCCACACCAAGCCGTCGGCGGCAATCGCTTCCAACCACGCATTTCGCTCGTTTTCAATGCCAACACTCAAGACGGTAAAGCCAGCAGCGTTTTTAAACTTTTTATCTTTATAGGCAGTATATAAACGCAGAACGTTCTTGTTATTTGCCCTGCAAGGGCCGCACCAGCTTCCCCAAAAATCAAGCAGAACATACTTGCCTTTAAAGTCGCTCAAGCTGATAGTATCGCCTTTTGGTGTAATGCCTTTAAAATCTTTTGCCATGTCGCCATGCATCAAATTAGGCTGATGGTTATTGTTGCAAGCGGTTATCAAACAAGCAATTAAGAGTGTTAATACACTTGGAAATACGCGATTTTTAATCATTTTAAATTAGGTTTTTTGTTAAGAATTTAAGATACTCTACTACTTAAGTAAGCATAGGTCGCTTACTTTTATTTCCTAATATCCATTTCAATGGTTTTTGTGGCTGGCATCGTTTCATTGCGAATGGCCACTTGTTGCAAGAGTTTTTGCGCAACACTGCGGAAGGCATCGGCGGTAATTGGTTCATTTCGCACAACGATTGGCGTGCCAAAATCGCCTGCTTCGCGAATGTTTTGCACCAACGGTATTTGCCCTAATAAAACCGTATTGGCTTTTCGCGCAAGCGTTTTACCGCCGTCTTTCCCAAATAAATAATACTTATTTTCGGGCAGTTCGGCAGGTGTAAACCACGACATATTTTCTACAACACCCAAAATAGGCACATTAACTTGCGGCAACATAAACATATTCATTGCTTTTACCGCATCGGCTAAGGCTACATCTTGCGGCGTAGTCACTAAAACTGCGCCCGTCAAGGCCACTGTTTGCACTAAGGTAAGTTGCACATCGCCTGTGCCAGGTGGCAAATCTATGAGTAAAAAATCGAGTTCGGGCCACAGGCAATCGTTGATAAACTGCTTAATAATCGCTCCCAGACGTGGCCCTCGCAACACGACCGCCGCTTCTGGTTCAATAATAAAACCAATCGACATCAAGAATATGCCGTGCGCTTCTAACGGCACAATTTTGGTTTGCCCATACACGTCGCGAAGGCTCGGACGCTCGCCCTGCAAGCCAAACATCGTTGGAATACTTGGGCCATATACATCGGCATC
>JBEEMU010000088.1:0-3002 GCA_041192485.1 Bacteroidota bacterium
TATTTTAGCTCTTATAAACACGTTTATTGGAAATATCGCTTACTACTTGCTTATTCAACGCACCGACCCTGTTATTGCAGGAATTGTGACCTATTTTATCCCAATTGTGGCTATTTTTATAGGCATTTTTGATAATGAAACAATTGCCCCCTTGCAATTAATCGGCTTAGGCTTGATTTTGGTGGGCGTTTATTTGGTAAGTAAAAAAAATAGCTAATTATTTATTTTTTTGGCACAGTATTTGTTATCAATAAAGTATCTTATACAAATTGCCATTACTTGGTATTTATTTGTGAAGATAAAGGTTTGGTTAATGGTGAATAAAATGAAACGCGGCGCAATTCTCTCCGAGAATTTGCGCCGCGCTTTTTTTATTGTTTAAAAATTACTTATCTGTTTCCTGTGCGATTTTAAAACAATCTTAAAATTAATCCTTAAAACCCAGAATAATAGCCTTGTAGCGTTTTATTCGTTTCTTTCGACTTTATATTATCTATCATGCCTTGCAAAACCGTTTGTAAAGCCGCATTATTTGACACTTTTGCGGCATCGCGCAAATCCTTAACCGTTCGAGTAGCGGCAAAGCGCGAATACATTCCGTTATTCATATTTACCGCTAAGGTTTCTAATAATTTTGCGGAAGCTGTTTGTTTATCCGTGTCTAATTTACGCACAATCTCCGAATAATTTTCCATGAAGCTAAACGCGCTTCCGCCCTGCATTTTCGCTAAACGGCTTTCAAAAAACGGCAAATACTGCACATCGCCCGTGCTTGCGTAGGCTTTGCCGATGCCGTCAATGATCGTGCTGCTTTCTTCGGTTTCAAGTTTTTTTGCAGCGGCAAGGGCCGTGGCTTTATCGCTTGCCAAAAGCAGTTGCAAGGCTGCGCCGACGTTTCCATAAGACGCTTTTGTATCGTTGATGACGTTCATCGCTAACGTTGCGTAAGCAGCATTGTTTTCGCTATTTGCGGCTAAGGTGCGCAAGGCTTCCGAGCGCACGGTTGTTTCGGGGTCGCTTGTCGCTAATTTTGCGATAGTAGTCATGTTTCCGCCGTCCTTTGCGTCCACCATGCCGATAGCGTCTTCGCGCAAGCCCTTGTATTTATCATTTAAGGCTTCTTCTAAAATTTGTTTTCCTAAACTACTCTTTTTATTTTTAAAAAACTTGATAGCCTCCAAGCGGTCTAAATAGAGCGGCGCGTGGCGATACATAAAGGCAAATTCTTCGTCCGTATGATTGTCTTTTTTGGTACCAACCAGCGATTTTGTGGCATCAACATTGATTAGCGCAGGGCGCACATTCGCTGGAAAAGAAAACGACTGCTCGCGTTCTGTCATGCGAATGCGGGTGCGAATTGCCTTCCCCGAGGCATCATACACATCAACATCTAAGGGCAACTGGTAAATTGGCAAAAACTTATCGGGACTTTGCGTCTGTTTGATGGTCACTATCGCTGCTTTTGCCGTTTCGTCATACGAGTAATCGAGCTCCAAATTCGGGTGTCCTTGGCTGTAATACCACTGATTCCAATACCAGTTTAAGTCTTCGCCCGACACTTTTTCCATAGCTAAACGCAGTTGCTGCGCTTCGCCTGTGCTGTATTGATTGGCCGTCAGATACTCTTTCAAACCTGCAAAAAACGCATCGTCGCCCAAGTAATTGCGCAATTGATGCAGCGCACAACCGCCTTTATTATACGAAATAGCGTCGAACATATCTTCGCGGTCAGTATAGGCAAAATGCACCAAATTATGGTTTTTACCAGAGCGCGACTGCCCCAAATACCCTTGCAAATTTTCGTAAAGATGCGCATCGCCTTCGTCTTTTCCGTATTTATATTCGCCCCAAAGCGTTTCGCTATAATTAGCGAATGACTCGTTTACCGTCAGGTTCGACCAACTTTCGCACGTTACCAAGTCGCCAAACCAATGGTGAAACGTTTCGTGGCAAACGATATAATCATTCGTGGCATCTAAAAGCTCGCGGGTGTGTTTTTGGCAAAAATCGCCATAAATAATCGCCGTTGTGTTTTCCATTGCCCCAGAAACGTATTCGCGCACGATGATGTGCGCCATTTTCGGCCACGGGTAATCCACACCCAAACGAGTAGAGTAAAATTCTAACATTTCGGGGGCATGATTATAAATCAATTTCGCATCTTTTTCGTAGGCAGGCTCCACATAATACAAGACCTCGCGGTCACGCCATTTATCTTTTACTACCGCAAATTCGCCTACCGCAAACATAAATAAATACGGGGCGTGTGGCTTGTCCATTTTCCAGTAATCGGTACGCGTGCCGTCTGCGTTTTTGGTTTCTTTTAGCAATAAGCCGTTAGAAAGCGTTTTGTATTTATCTTCTACCGTAATATACATTTCTTCGGTGCAACGCTCATTCGGTTTGTCGATAGTAGGCATCCAAAATGAGTTAGCTTCGGTTTCGCCTTGCGTCCAAATTTGCATAGGCTTGCCCTTTTCTTCGTTCAATGGATTGATGAAATACAAGCCTTTATCGGAGGTAATGGCCGCCGAGCCGCCTGCTTTACGCTCGTTCGGACGTGCTACATAATCAATAAAGACGGTGTATTCCGCCTCTTTTTGATAGGTTTTATCTAAGGTAATCGTCAGCTTTACCCCGTCGTAAGTGTATTTCAAGGGCGCACCTTTTTCGTCGTTGAGTTTCACGCTGTTTACCACAAAGTTTTGCGCATCAAGCTCCAGCGTGTTCGTGGCATAGAAATAAGGTTTTAGCGTAAGCGTTGCCTTGCCCATCAAATATTGCTTTTTCCAATCGAAGGCAATATCCAATTTCGTGTGCAGCAAGTCGTTTACACGTTTGGCGGAAGCCTGATAAACAGGCAATTTATACTCTTTGGGCGCGTTTTTATCGATTCGCGTGTCGGTAGCCACTAAAGGCGGGAGGTTTACAACCTTTACGTCGGCTGTCTTTTCGGCCCCTTGGGCTGTTTTTTTAGTAGTGTCGCAACCGTATAGCGCGAA
>JBEEMU010000089.1:0-2593 GCA_041192485.1 Bacteroidota bacterium
ATTTTTATTTATACTAAAAATATAAATAATGTTGGAGCCGTATAAAAAAGCGAAAATGGACTAATTTTTGTTAATAAAAATAAAATCATAAATTTTTGACAACCTTTTCTTTACAAAAGTCGTCTTGTAAAAAACAGATAATCAGCATCAAATATATTTTTTTAAAATTTAATATCAAAAAAAAAGACAAAAAAGATTTTCTTACAAAAAAATTACTTAGTTTTGCCCTCTCAAAATCTCAAAAGCTCGCAACCACTTATTTAATTTTTTTATCATTTCTATTATTACTTAATTTTTTTCTACTTATCTTATCTACTTAACTCTCGTATGAAACTTAAAGCAATATTCGCAATCGGCTGCTTCGCTTTTTTAGCGGCAACTATGCAAGCCCAAACCACGCAATTTAAGCGAGTGACTCCGCCAGCTAACGCAAAGGAGATTGTTAGGCCGTCCACGGGCGCAAAATCGCCTACAAATGCAGGGGGTAAACAAGTCGTGTTGAAGCCTGAAAATGCGTTAACGCCGCCAGCAGCTACCTTAGCTACTTATCCTTCGGCTACTAAAAGCCCAGGCGATGCAAAAAAGAGTGAGCCTGCCGCCCAAAAGTATGTATTGCGAAAATCTAAAAATTTAAAAACAGGAGAAACGACTATGAAAGAATATGTGAAAAAAGAAGATTTTGATGCTGCAAGAAAAGGCGATTTCTCAAAGGCGGAAGACGCAAAAAAACACTAAAATAACCCACCATTTTATCTATTTACTCAATATTAAACTAAATATGCAAATAAGACGTTTACTAATATATTCTGTACTAAGTTTCTTCACTATAACCATCGTTTCTGCACAAGGATCGGGTAGCGATACTCCTTGCGGAGCCGTAAATATTGCGGTGCCAACGAGTTGTATTCTTAACCAAGCAACATCTTACACATTTACGAACATGGGGAGTGCGAGTGTAACAACTGCGCCCCCTGCACCAACGGCTGCTGGCGGTTGCCCTGCGGGTGTTGGTGGCAACCACGAAGATAGGTGGTTTAGGTTTACAATGCCACCTAATCAAACGGTTGTTCACCTTACGATGTCTTGGTCTGGTTGTTTCTTCTGCTCCGATAATCCAGGCTTCGCCATTTATAGCTCGCCAACCAATAATTGCAATAATCTTGTGTTGGAAGATTGCGACGGCGATAACGCATTTTTTCCAGTAAGCGATTTAGACTTAGTGTATTACGGCTTAACCGCTGGTAACACTTATTGGTGTCGAGTATGGGAAACCGATAACGATGGCAGCGATATAGCGATTACAGTACATTACGACCCTAATAATGATGTTTGTGCAAATGCCCTTCCGCTCGGAGGGGCGGCCACTAACTATTGTGCAACCTCCTTGGGCGAACCCAATACTTGGGTACCAACTCCGAATGGAGTATGTGGCGGAACTTGGGGTAGTAATGAGAATGGTGTTTGGTATTCATTTACGGTAACTGCTGCAACGCCTCAACCAATCTCTATTAGCGTGAGCAATATTGCCTGTATCGGCGGAACAACAACAGATTATTTACAAATGGGTATTTGGTCTAATAACTGTAATTTAGGTGCGGCACAGTTTTATACATGTCAAGCAGGTGCAGGAAATCAAACACTTGGCCCCGTCACCCTGCCTCTGGGTACTTACTATTTGTACTGCGATGGCAATGCTGGTGCAAACTGCACTTGGCAATTTTCTTCGCCACAATTATTAGTTGGCCTGACAAATGACGGGCCGAAATGCGCGAACCAGCCCATTACGCTTACCGCAACTATCAATCAAGGCACGGCTCCTTACACCTACACTTTTTTAGGCGCAGCTATCCCAGGTGGTACGGTGAATAATGGAACAAACCCCGTTTATACTATAAATCCGCCTCTAACAGCAGGCACTTATACCGTGCAAATTACAGATAGCGGCTCGCCTGCGCAAACCGTAACCGCTACAACAAGCGTGTCGGTTACGCCAAGCCCGACAAATCCGACAATTTTACCTGCGAACCCAGTAGTTTGTCCAGGCGGCAATACAATTTTAAATGCAGGCGCAGGTTATACTACTTATGATTGGGGAAGTGGCAATGTTAGTCAAAGCCTAACCGCCACAACCGCAGGCACCTATACGGTGACGGTTGCAAATACAGTTGGCGGCTGTACGGCTACGGCTTCGGTTGCTGTGGTTGCAGGCAGTTTACCAACACCCGCTATTACGCCTACAAGCGGCACGGTCTGCTCGGTATCGCCTTTAACGCTTACCGCAAGCGGCGGCGGCACTTACGCTTGGTCGGGCGGGCAGAATCTGTCGGCTGCTGCCAATAACGTGACCGCAGCAGGAGCTTATACCGTTACTGTAACGAACGCGCAGGGCTGTACAGCAACGACGAGTGTGACGCTAACCGCAGGAACTTTGCCAACTGTAAGTAATGTAACAGCTACTTGCAATTTGGCAACGACCAATTTTGTAGTAGTAGCCACGCTTGGCGGAACGCCACCATTTACGGTAGCTGGCGTAAACGGCACCTATAATAATGCAACAAGTGTTTGGACTTCCGACCCGATACCGAATAGTGCG
>JBEEMU010000090.1:0-4946 GCA_041192485.1 Bacteroidota bacterium
GGCGCAATAGCCGCTGCTATCACGCCCAAAACAAAGGCAATTATCCCTGTAGATGTGGGCGGAATGGCTTGCCACTACGAGCCGATGCGCGATATTATTTATAAAAATAAACACCTGTATCAGCCTAATAATGCCCGACAAAAAGCCTTCGGACGCATTTTATTGCTGGCCGATGCTGCTCATTCGCTTGGCGCAATCTATAAGGGACAACACGCCGCTCACTGGTGCGACGCGGCTTGCTACTCGTTCCACGCTGTTAAAAATTTGACGACGGCAGAGGGCGGCGCAATAGCCTTCAATTTTAGCGAACCGCTCGACAATACGGCCATTTATAACGATATTTACCGATTCTCGCTGCATGGGCAAACCAAAGACGCACTGGCAAAAACACTCGGCAACAACTCGTGGGAATATGACGTCGTGGAGGCGGGTTATAAAATGAATATGCCCGACGTGTTGGCCGCTATCGGCTTGGCGGGAATGCCCACTTATGCTGCTTCGTTGGTTCGTCGCCGCGAGATTTGCGCAAAATACAACGCTTTATTTAGCCAATATGCGTGGGCAGAAACGCCTATTTATGCCGATAGCCACCGAGAATCGTCGTGCCATTTATATTTATTGCGTATAAAAGAAGTGAGTTTGGCGCATCGAAATGCGATTATTACCGCCATTTTTGCGCAAGAAGTTTCCGTGAATGTGCATTACAAACCCTTGCCGCTTCTCACTTTATATAAAAATAAAGGCTACGATATAAACGACTACCCCGTTGCACAGTCGGAATGGGAGCGCGAAATTTCGCTCCCTTTGTATCCGCAACTCACCGACGAACAAATTGAGCAAGTCGTAAAGGCGGTGGTAACGGCAGTAGCAGCTACGATGGCAGCTACGATAGAAAAATAGGTTTAAAAATAACTAATAATATGCAATATCTTAAAATCTTTCTACTTTCTATTCTTTTTATTGGTCTGAAAAATACCGCTTCGGCGCAAGACGAGCAGCTGGCGCGGCAGTATTTAGAAAATGGAGAATATGAAAAAGCAACCGTTTTGTACGAGCAATTGTATAAAAAGTTTCCGTTTCAAGACTATTATTTTCGCCAATATATCACGGGCTTGATAGAAACTAAAAACTATCAGGTTGCCGAAAATGAACTGAAAAAGCAATTAAAACTGCGGCCTGAAAACTTGCAGCTGTACATTGCTTTCAGCGATTTACTTGTAAAGCAAGATAAAAATGACGAAGCTCAGAAAATGTACAAAAAGGCAATTGAGAAAATCAGTGCAAGCGACCCGAATCAAGCACTGCTTTTGAAAGACGCTTTTATGCAACGCTTTTTGCCAAAATGGGCTTTGTTAGCCTTAGAACGCGGAAATGAGGCGGCAAAAGAAAAAAATTACTTTGCTTTTTATGAAGCCGAAGTCTTGCGTGCGCTCAACGACCGACCAAAAATGATTGGCCGCTACTTAGACGCGCTCGACCGCTCCGAAAGCATCGAACAGTCGCTCGAAGCCACCTTTCAACGCTATTTTTCGGAGGAAGACTACACCGAATTGGTGACGCAACTCTACGCACGCATTCAAACAAACACCGAAAGCATTGCGCCGATAGAGCTGCTTATTTGGGTGCTGGGGCAGCGCAAAGATTTCCGTGCGGCTTTGCGCCAAGTAAAAGCCTTAGACCGCCGAATGGGGGAAAACGGAACTCGCGTCATGAATTTTGCCCGAACAACCGAAGCGGAAAATGATTTTGATACCGCCATAGACGCTTATCGATACTTAAACGAAAAAGGCGAAACAACGCCTTATTTTGTGGAAGGGCAAAAAGGCGTTTTGCGCTGCTTGCGCGACAAACTGACCAAAGGGCTAAGTTATACAAAAGACGATATAGCCTCCTTAGATACCGATTATGCCGCATTTATGAACCGATACGGCTGGACTGTGCAGAACGCAGAAATCGTGCGCGATTGGGCGAAATTAGACGTTTTTTATAAAAATGACCTTGCAAAAGGCGTTTTATTGCTCGATTCGCTCTTAAAACTGCCGCGCCTGAACCCAAAAACCGCAGGCGAAGCGAAACTAGAACTCGGCGATTACTACCTCATGCAAGGCGAGCCGTGGGAAGCAACGCTGCTTTACTCGCAAGTAGATAAGTCCTTCAAAGAGGACGATTTGGGCGAAATGGGGCGGTATAAAAATGCTAAACTCGCTTATTATAACGGCGATTTTGAGTGGGCGCAAACCCAGCTGAAAGTGCTAAAAGCTTCTACTTCCGAACTCATCTCGAACGATGCCATCGACCTTTCTGTCTTTATTATGGACAATTTGAACTTAGACACCTCGGCAGTCGCCATGAAATTATATTCAACCGCCGAATTGCTAACCTTCCAAAATCGCTTCGACGAAGCCTTTGAAAAACTCGATTCGCTGCAAGCTCAATTCCCGAAACACTCCTTAGACGACGATATTCTGTATGCAAAAGCGCAAGTTTTCAAACGGCAACATAATTACACCGAAGCCGCAAAATACCTGCAACGCATCATCACAAATTACCCCGAAGAAATACGCGGCGACAACGCGACCTTCGAATTGGCAGAGTTAAGCGAAATGCACCTAAACGACAAAGCCGCCGCCCAAAAACTATACGAAAAAATCATCGTGGACTATTCGAGCAGCACATTTGTCATAGAAGCCCGAAAGCGTTTTAGAGCCTTACGCGGCGATAAAGTGAATTAGTTTTGCCAAATAATCCTACTGAATTTCCTATTTTTGCAAAATAAAAACAATTTGTTTTGTTTTTTTTGAAAAAATTTTTATTTTTTTTAAAAAAAGGTGCATTATTAAAATAATTTGTCGGACATTTGCACCGTAATTAAGTAAGTAACTAAATAATTACGGTTTTGAAGCCCTGTTAAATAGGGAGTTCTGAGCGAATGATAACCGTGTTTATTTTGCCGTGGGTGCTTACGCCAAACTCCTACGCCAAACTCCTACGAAGGAAGTTTAAATGTATTTATCACAAAGTAAAAATCAATATAATCGTAACTACAATTTCAAGCCTTAAATCTAAGATATTAAGTCTTAAAATCTAATTTTCTAATTTTTCAACAACCAACCAATCACATCATTTTTCAAGCATGAAAATAACAAACAAAATCCTCGTAGCTGCCCTTGCAATCGGTAGCTTTGCAACAAGTGCAGTAGCACAAGGAGTTTATGGCGGCGTACACGTTGGCTATTCGTTTTCTACAGCACCTTCAGTTCTTGGTACTGCCGCTAACACTAATTCGACAAGCTCAACACCAACCAATAGCGATGCAAATATTTATGGGTCGAATGGCGCAGGCACAAGCTTTGGCATTAATGTGGGCTATATGATTAACGAGAACTTCGGCATCGATTTAGGTGCTGACTATCTTATCATTGGCTCACAAAAAACAGAAACGGGCAATACAACAAGCATAGGCTCAACAAACGTAACAAGCCAAACAGTAAGTGGCTCACAAATCCGCCTAACGCCTTCGTTGGTAGTAACCGCAGGCAAAGCAGGCTTGAAACCTTACGCACGTTTCGGTGTTGTGTTACCTGTTGGCGGCTCAAGCATTACCGATGTTAGCAACGTGACTACCGTGCCGAGCATTAGCAAAACCTACACAACTACGGCGAAAGTAGAAACTACAGGTCAAATGTCTGTTGGTTTTAACTCTGCAGTTGGCGTGAATTTTGCACTTGGCGATAAATTAACCCTTTTCGGAGAATTAGCTCTTACAACATTGAGCATCAAATCGGCAAAATCAACACTCACAGCGTATAGCTCTGAAAGTACGTTTGGTACAACAACCTTAACCGACTTGAAAAACACCTACAACAAAGAAATTAACTATGTTGATGAGTTATCTAAAACATCGAATAATGACGATACTGGTTATAACACAACGGCTAACCTTGACCTAACAAAACCAAAAGATGAGTTAGCAAAAGTTGCTAACTACAATACTTTAGGTATCAATGTAGGCGTAAAATTTGCGTTTTAAGAAACGAAAAAAATAGTTTACGATTATAAAAAAAGCATCGTTTTTCCAATAAGGAAGAACGGTGCTTTTTATTTTTCAATATTTTCTTATTTCACGATGACATCGCCATCGCTATTATCATTAAAATTATTGCTCGAAAGAAGGTCGGAATTGACGCGAACGAAGGCTTTTTTATAGTAAATCGCCCCTTCGCTACTATTGCTAAACGTGCAATTTTGAATGGTGGCTGATGCTTTAAAATTCATATAATAATCGCCGATAGTAATCATGCCGCTTGCTTTATCGTTTCCGCCGCCGCAGCAATGTTGTGTTCTGCCGCCATCTGAAATTTTGCAATATTGAAAATTATTATTATCACTTAGCAAATAAATAGCGTCCCAATGGCCTTTTGAGTGTTCTTCGCCTTCTATAATAATCGGCTCATTTGGCGTTCCAATAGCCGTTATCGACCCTTTTTGACTATCGCTACCATCAACGCGAATACCCGCTTCGCTCGACATAATAATACGAACGCCCGCTTTTATGGTCAGCTTAGAGCCTATATAAATCACCTTTGAGCGTTCAGTAGCGTTGATGCAATACGGAATTGGCAATTTTTCTAAGACCATTGAGCGGCGAGTATAAGAATCGTAAGAACCTTGAATAGCTATCATATCGCGCTTATTGCCAGTCAATTTATTTTCGGCAGCCGGTTTCACCAAATCCATATTTCCTTCAAAAAGAATGATAGGAAAGCCGTCGCAGTGTGTGATTGTATTTTTTTCTAAATTATCAGTCGTCGAACTTTCGTGAACAATTAAGCCGCTGCTTGTACAGTTTTTAATGAGGCTATTTTTAAATGACACCCGTCCGACCGTTCCATCGCTTGCCCCAACCTGTAAGGCGGCGGTTGTCTGATGCCCTGCGTCGAGAATTT
>JBEEMU010000091.1:0-4872 GCA_041192485.1 Bacteroidota bacterium
GTTTAGGTCTGCGATTTAAACGAAGTTTAAACCGCAGACCTAAACAGATACAAACGATAATATATTAAAATAACGGCATTTTATATGCCCAAAGTACGAGAGAATGTTGTACCTTTGCGTCGAAACTACCTTCGTTTTTTAATCATTATCAATTTTCGTAACTTCTATGAAACCTATCCATCAGTTTCCCCTCTTCAATCTGCTGATGATTGTACTTTTGAGTGTATTATTAGCAGCTTGCGGTGATAATATGCATGTATGGGACGCAGATACTTATGCTGACGACCTCACAAGGCAACTACCTATTCCCGTAAGTGACGCAGGAAGCTATCTCGGTAAAAAAATAACCGTAGTTGGTACTGTACAATCCACTTATTATGCAGAAAAAGACCAAGGCAAACCTATTTTTTTAAACTTAGACAAACCCTATCCCGATAATGAAATGGTTGTTTACCTATTAGAAGAAGATGTGCAAAAATTAGCATTTGATAGATTACTTTATGAAAATAAACAGATTTTAGTACGCGGCGAAATCGGGCAATATAAAGATGAATTTGGGAAAATAAGACCTTCCATTCATATTACAGACGCTTCGCAAATTGCCATTAAATAAACCTTATTTTTCACATTAAACCCAAAATACCACACTTAATATGTTAGGATTACAAACTCTCGATGTCATTATTGGCTTGATAGTAGTCTATCTATTACTCGCCCTTGTGTGTACAGCTATCAATGAGTGGCTCTCGAATATGTTTTCGATGAAAGCCAAAACCCTTTGGGAAGCTGTGCATAATATGATTGCGAAGGGCGAAAGCCACGACCGCCCCTTTTTCACGTTTGCCTTTTTGAACATCTTTCCAAAAAAAGACCACGACGACCAAAACAGGCCAACAGGCAAAGTGTATGAATTTTATGCACACCCACTCATCGAAAGTCTTTCCCAAAAAGGGAAACTTCCGTCCTATATCTCTGCCGAAACGTTCCGAAGCGTTTTTATGAATATGAATAAAGTGCATATTCCGAGTAAAGACGACTTTGAAATGGTGAAAGCCTCGGTTAGCGCGATACAAGACCCGCGTTTAAATAGCATTTTGGGCAGTTTTATACAAAACGCCGAGCTTGCAGAAAACAAAGTGCAGCATTTCAATAAACAAGTAGAAGGCTGGTTTGACGAGTGTATGGAACGTGCAGGCGGCTGGTACAAACGCCAAATACAGGCGATTACCTTTGTTTTTGCAGGCATCATGGTTTGCCTGTTCAATGTGGATAGCGTAAAACTAACTCGCCAGCTTTGGACGAACGCGCCGATGCGCGAAGCCTTCGTAAACTTCAGCCAACAAGTCACAAAAGCGGAAAGCGTAGATGCTTTAAAGGGCAATATTACGGTAACTCGCGGCGGCAAGGCTTCCTTAAAACAAGCTCCTACGACCGCTAAACCTGCGCCTATCAGCAAGGACGAAACAAAACCCGTCGCACGTTTTGACGAACCGACGGACGAAACGACCAATAGCAGCGAAACGACAGGCAACGACAGCGGATACAGCGATGCAGAAATGGCGCAAAACCAAAATGAAGAAGCCGATTCGATGGCTATTGCACGGAGTTACGGAGCTATGCACGAGCAAATGGAGCAAATGCAAGGCGAATTACAAATACCAATAGGCTGGGAAACCGAAAAATGGGACAAGATATCCGCCTATCGCGGCATGGAATTAGCAACCTATATTTTGGGCAAAATTGTGGGCTTATTCATGTCTATTGCTGCGGCCTCGATGGGCGCACCGTTTTGGTTTAGTGCTTTAAAATCGGTTAGCAACCTCCGAAATTCGGTAGCAGAACCTGCGAAATAATGATTGATTAAATTTGATAAAAATAAAATTGCCCCTAACTTATAATAAGTTAGGGGCAATTTTATTTTTGGAAACGCTCCTTTTGGGCGATTTAATTTTGCAAAAATCTACAAAAAATTGGTTCAAAAAAAACTTTTAAGCGGCCAATATTTTAATCATCAACTCTTGTAGCAAGGCCCCTTCGGTCGTGGACGATGCCCTATTCACGCCCTTCGATTTCAAATCATATTCACTCAATAAACTCAAAATATATTCCGTTTGCAGCCGCGGATAATTGCGAGCTGCTATTTTATACTCGGCTGCGTGCTTCGGAAAACGCACCCCTAAAGCCTGCATAAAATCGTTTTCGGAACTATTCAGTTTGGTGGTAGCAATATAAATTTTAGCAAAATAAGTGCCTAATGAGCCTAATAGCTTGACCAAAGGATTGTCTTTCGGATTAGCTATAAAGTAATTGGTGATTTGATGCACTTTGAGAGCGTCGCGTTTTCCGAGGGCGTTTTGTAGCTCAAATACATTAAAATCTTTGCTAATGCCGATATATTCTTGAATATGCTCGGCGGTTATGGTGCTACCCGATGCCACATTCAACGAAAGTTTGTCTAATTCATTGGCTATTTTTGATAAATCATTTCCCAAACTTTCGGCAATTAAAGCGGCATTTTCTATATTCGTTTGCAATTTTTTTTCTTGCAAATATTTAGAAATCCAATCGGGCAACTGGTTGTCATACAACCGGTTAGAGTCTAAAACGACCGCTTTTTCGGTCAAAGATTTCGCTAATTTTGTGCGCTTGTCTAATGCGCCATATTTATAGCAAATAACCAAAATGGTAGAGGGGACGGGCTTTTCGCAATAGCGCAAAAGCTCCCCTATCTCCTTCATGCTCTGCGCTTCTTTCAGTAAAACGAGCTTGCGTTCGCCCATAAAGGGCAATTGCCGTGCATTATCTTGCACCGACTGCCAGTTGGTATCTTTGCCGTATAGTGTTACTTGATTGAACGATTTTTCGGCTTCCGTCAAAGCGTGGTCTTCGATGTATTTGCAAACGCTATCGATATAAAAAGGCTCTTCGCCTTGCAGCAAATAAAGCGGAGCGTATTTTTTCGCCTTTAAGTCGCGTAAAATATCCGTATGCGTCATATTTAAAGGATTGAAAACGTTAAAAAACGTTACCAACACCTTTTTTGGGTGCTGGTAACGTAAGGTAACGTAACGTAAGGTAAAGTAACGTAAAATTCGTAAGTATCTATTAATGTTTATCTTGTGCGGCAAAAACCGTTTTGAGCAATTGCGAAAGACGCGCTACTGGATTTGTGCGAATATTTTGCTCTTCTTTGTTTACCATGACAAACAGGGCTTCCATCGCTTTTTTAGTAACATGGTCGGCTAAGTCCGGATTGACTTTTTGAATAAGCGGAATGGAATTGTATTTTGTAATGACGTTTTTATAGGTATCTAATGCGCCCACTTTATTCAACGAGTTATAAATAACGGGTTTAAATGATTGATAGAGAGCCGTTTCTGTCGTGCGCTTCAAGTATTCGGTTGCCGCACTTTTATTGCCGCCGAGCAAGATATTTTTTGCATCGGTGAACGTCATATTGGTAATTGCGCTCACAAATATAGGGCGTGCGCCGGTAGCTGCGTCTTCTGCGGCGTGGTTGATGTCTTGCAAGCATTTATCTACCAGACTGCCTAAGCCCAAGTCGCGCAATGTTTTTTCTACTTTTTGCGCTTCGGGTGGCAATAAAATGCGGCGAGCCATATCGCTCCAAAAACCGTTTCTTGCCGAAAGAACATCAACGCCCTTTCCTACGCCTTGTTCTAAGGCTTCTTTTAGTCCGCGCCCAATCGTGGATTCCGACAATGCGTCGCTTTTTCCACCTTGGTATTGCCCCGCCACATCGCCTGCGGTTTTCAAGGCGGCATTTAGTTCTTTTTCGCTGCAACTGCTGCTCAATAGAGCAACAGTCAAGCTAAATACTACAAGTTTTTTGTACATAAGCCTTTTAAATAAACGTGAACAATTGGTTGAAACGTTCGGAACTCGACCGCTTCTTTCCTGCAAAGGTAGGTCTATTTTTTTAATCTGCCCACATTTTTAACGTTATTTTAAGTATTTATAAAAAAACTTACTTTATAGCAAAAACCAATGGCGCAACTTTCATTTCTTCGCCGTTTTGCTCGCAACGAACCTGTATATTATCGAAATAATAGATAAAACCCGATTCTGCGTGTCCTACTAAGTTTATTGCGGGCGGATTAAATGAGGCACCCCTATTTTTAAATGTAACGGGGTCGCCCTTGTCTTTAGACGGAACCATTGTCAATTCATAGCTTGTGACATTGCAACTTGTCGTGCTTTTGTCATTGAAAATAGCGGTCAGCCCTGTTTGCTCTTGGAATTTTTCCACCTTAATTAAATTGGGCGAGTAGGTATTATTATTGAGCGAAGCAATAGGCATTCCGATGCGTTTGGCCATAAAATCGGTTTCGTAAAGTAGTTTTCCTTTTGCGGAAACGCTGATTTTTGCCGTGCCTGTGGCGGATACTTTCCAAATAAATGTGCCTTTCTTGTCCGCACTTGGCGCAATACTGCCCTGACTGACAGCTACTGCCAAATCCGATGCCTCATAGCCTTGCGCCGTTATTTGGATAGGATTGTCGATGCCAATATACACCAAATTCATGTTGGTATTGGCAACTGTAACCGCTTGCGAATAGACCGAGATGGCATAAAAAGCGATTAAAACGATGCTGAAAATTGATTTTTTCATAAAAGAAATCGGTGTGTTGAAAAAAAATCGGTGTATAAAAAAGTTGTAGTGCTGTTTTCCACGATAATTTGAGAGATGCTAACGGTTTGTAAACCGCCAGCTCGTTGCATCAATATGTCGTTTTTCTCATCTTTTCCGTGTTTTGTTTTATGAAAATTCAGGAGGTGATTGGGCGAGTTGGCAGCATTATTTTCCACCCATTTTTGAAACCACTGACTGCGCATTTCACGCGCCACAGC
>JBEEMU010000092.1:0-2778 GCA_041192485.1 Bacteroidota bacterium
TGCCTGCCATGCGGTATGGTCAAACACACTCGTTTGCAAATAATTTTCATAGACCGTTTGCCCCCAGTCGCTCATCAAATAGAGGCGTATTTCTCGACTCACATCCCACAAAAAACCTTCATAATTATGGATGGTATCGTGTGTTTCCTCACAAAGCGCAATCAGTGCCGTGCGTTTGCCGTAGAGGGCGGTTTTGCGCAAAGCAGGCAAAAAATTATCAATATGCTCACAACAAGTTCCTGCCATCATCTCCATGAGGTCGTCAAAAAGCGCATCGTTTTTGGTATAAAGCGCGTATTCTATCAGCTGACCATCTAAATAAGGAAACTCCGTACTGTATAGTGTTGGTTGTTGCATTTTTATGCTATTGCGAAGATTCAGCATCGTATCAAACTGTTTTCTGAGTGATAGATCCTCAAAAAGTTCTAGCAAAAAAACACCCATTTCAGTGCTTTCCACAAACTCCTGCGAGTAGGACGGTTGTGCTATGGTTTCTTGCCAAAAAGCAAGGAGTTCATCGCGTTTTTCTAGGGCGTTGAGGTGTTCGCCCCACGCATCTGCGTTGTTAAAAATAGTTTGCATGATTTTTTTTTAAAAACAGTTGAATTTTCTTCCAACGGCAAAGGTACGATAAAAAAATAAACGGCAGGGATTTGCAATTTATTTTTTGTAAAAGATAACTTGGTTAGTTTTACCTATTCCTTATCGCCACAAATGTAGAGGTAAACGACTCCGAAGCGGTGCGCATCGCTGCCTATTTTTACAAACTCTTTTTTCATAGCATTATGCTTACAATAACTGCCGCCGCCGCCATTACAGGCAGAGATGATTATTCCCATTCGGGTGATAGATTAAAACATATAAGCAACTATTTTGAACCACATAAGGCATCTAAGAAACACATAAAAAGGTTAGTCATATAAGCGTTTTTATATACTCCATGGAAATTCGCTGCTCGTTGCTTGCTTGGCTATTGCTACTATGGGATTACAAGGAATAGTCAATCCTAAAACCAAGTTCAAATGAGTATAACAATAACTAAGAAGGCCTAATAGAATATTCTTACATCTAAACATAAAAAGTCAAAACTTCAAAAAATCTTCCTACATTTTCACTACTTTGCGTGTTTCTACTGCGCCATTTACGCGCAAGCGGACGAGGTAAGTGCCGTTAGCAAGTCCCGACATATTCCACGCCAGGTACTGCTCGCCAGCGGTTTGCGTGCCTTTCGCTAATGTGCTTATTTCGCGCCCAAACATATCAAAAACGCTGACTTCTACCAAGGCTGTTTCGTCGAGTGCATAGGCAATCGTCGTTTCTTGGTTGGCTGGGTTTGGGAAAGTTGTAAGCAAGTGTTCGGTCATTGTCATTTTCGCATCTTCGGTTGCTACAATGACGTGTTGCGACGTGTAAATACGATACTCACCAGCTGTTAAATTGACCGCCATCGCCACATTCGTTACATTCAAACTATCGCCCGAAATAACATCGTACCACATACCTGTACTCGGGAAATTCGGAGTCACCGTGCCATCGGTAACGGAAGTGTTCGCAATAGTCACCAAGTTTAGCGACGGGTCTAATAGCTTGATTGCTTTGCTTTGCGAACCTGTTGCCATTAGATAATTTGTCGTTTCAAACACGGGCCAATTCTTCTTCATTTCCAATAATTTTTGATAAATTTTGAATAAATGGTAGCGATTTAAATCGGTATAATAGTTCCATAAAAGCGGCTTTTGGTCGGTGCGGCAGTTGGTGCTAAACGTACCATTTGTGCAAAGCGTGATGGATTTATCGTAGCCAAGTTCACCAAATTCATAGATCATTTTTGGTCCAGGTACGCTAAAAAACAAGGCTGCCACCATTTCTTGGCGTTTTAGGGCGGTCGCCAATGTTTTTACATTATACCCTGTCCCTGTATTTATTGCGCCATATTGTAGGTTTTTATACATCAATCGCTCTTCGTCGTGGCTTTCCATGAATGACATCAAATTCGGGTTTTGCCAGCTTCGAGCTTTGTAAGACGTTGCCCAGGCAGGGTCGGCTCCGTAGCCCATCGATATTTCGTTATAATCATAAGTGCCATTGCCCCACGGCATCATGCCATAATTTGCCAAAACGGTTTCCTCCGAATTGTCGGCAAAATGCTCTAAAATACAGAACATATTAGGGTCGGTTAGGCGGTATTGGTCGTAATAATATTTCAAAATATTGATACGCGACTGGTCGTAAGCTCCCCATGCGCCTGTATTGCCGAGTGTATTATTTTGCGTAAAGCCTTTCGATAGGTCAAAGCGGAAGCCGTCTATTTTAAAATCGGTCATCCAGCGTTTGCATACTTGCACGACATAGTCTTTGGTAAACGTACTTTCGTGATTAAAATCGGAACCTACATTGAAATCGTGTTTTGGCGCAGTATTAAAATAAGGGCTGTTTGCCGCAGGGCGCGAGTTTGCGCCGTCCCAATACATTTGCGAAAGTGGGCATTGCGAAAACGCATGATTGAAGGCAATATCCATGACGACCGCAATATTGCGGCGGTGACATTCGTCTATCAATTGTTTAAACGCCGTGCGAGTGCCGTAGTATTTGTCTAATGTGCCGTGCAGCGACACATTATAGCCCCAGCTCAAATTGCCTTCAAATTCTGAAACGGGCATCAACTCGATGCAATTGATACCCAAACGCTGCAAATAATCCAACGAATCTTTGACCGCTTTGAAGTTTTGCGCCGATACAAAGTCGCGGATTAAAAGTTCATAAACCACCAAATCCGTT
>JBEEMU010000093.1:0-3311 GCA_041192485.1 Bacteroidota bacterium
TCCCGGCCGACCATATTGTGCCGAAAGGTGCGCCAACAACGATTGATTTCGGGGGTAAACAGCGGTTTGAATTTGGGACGATACAGGAAGGCGAAAAAACAACACACGATTTCGAGTTTAAAAATACAGGTAAAAACCCACTGACAATTTCGAATTGCAAAGCGGCCTGTGGCTGCACGGTTCCCGAATGGCAGAAAACGCCGATAATGCCTGGTGAAACGAGCAAAATCCACGTTATTTTTAATAGTGAAGGCAAAATAGGGCAGCAGATAAAAGCCGTAACTGTTATTGCAAACACGGAGCCGCAAGAAACCATCATAACGATGTCGGGTATGGTTGAAAAAGAGGCGAAATAAGCTATTTTTCACCATTTAAACTACTTTTTATAAAAATATTTGTAAACTAAAACGATATACTAAAACGATGCGCATCATTTCCGGGAAATTCAAAGGGCGGCAATTTACAGCACCGATTGACCCTAGGGTGACTCGCCCAACAACTGATTTGGCGAAAGAGAGTTTGTTTAATATCCTCGCTAATCGCTTTGATTTCGACGATGACCAGCACGCCCTCGACCTCTTTGCGGGTACGGGCAGTATTGGCTATGAGTTTATTTCGCGCGGGGTAGGCGAAGTTACCTGTGTTGAAAACGCAGCACCCCTGCTCCGATTTATCCGCCAAAACGCCTTTGTTTTAGGGATTAAAAACTATGTGCATACCGTCAAAGAAGATGTTTTCAAATGGATTCCGCAGGCCAAAGGCCAGCAATTTGACTTCATTTTCGCCGACCCTCCGTATGCCATGCACACCATCACCCTTCTACCCGACTTGATTTTCGAGTATGAATTGCTCAAAGATGGCGGTATTATCATCGTAGAGCATGATATAGAAGGCCGATTTAAAGACCACCCGCGCTTGGTTGATGAACGCGAATATGGCAAAACTATTTTCAGCTTTTTCGAATAAATGCTACTGCAATTCACCAATGCAAGCAATGAATTTACTAAAAAAACCGAATACAGCCTAACGGGTGTATTCGGTTTTTTAGTAAATTGATAGAATATAAAACTGTTTAGGAAGGTGTAAATGATAACGTGGGCAGGTTTTGCGAAGGATTTTGGCACAAGGTAAGGTAAATTTTGAGTTCAACGCAGTGCGGCTTTCTTTCAGTTCTTTTAGTGCTTCCGCGGGGCAGGCATTTTCTTCGCAAAACCCCTTGTTTTGTGCATAAACACCGGAAAAATGCACCAAGACGGCATCTCGTTTTTCTGCTCCGAAAACGGCGTTTGGCTGACCGACTTTGTGGCAACAACATATATTACCTTTCCTTAACTTAATACCGATTTTACAACCCGCAAACTCAATGCGCTTGTTGGTATAAAAGTATTCTATCCATCGTAAAATATTTATGAAATTTGCGTATCTTTGCGTGTATATTTTTTATAAAAAAAACATTTTTTCACTTCTTTTTCATAACATTATGCTCACAATAACTGCTGCGGCTGCCACTATTATTGGCTATTTGGCAAAAAGCCTTAAAGAAAACAAATCTATTGCCTCTTTTTTTACCGAATTTACCGATGCTTCGGTCAATTGGATAAAACCTGTGTTTCTAAAAGACAACGGTGAAGCGAAAAAAGCCTTAAAAGATTTAGAACAAAACCCTGAAGACAAAGCCTTGCAAGACGAATTGCAAAAACGCATTGAAATTGCGGCAGAAGATGACGATAACGCAAGCACCATACTCAATGAGATGGTAAAAATCATTGCAGAAAAAACGGGGCAAACTTTTACTACGCACGGCGATAATAGTAAAATAGTAGGCGGTGATGATAGCAGTGTGAATAATAGCCACAATACTACAAATAGCCACAACACAACAACCCATAATACCCACAATATCACACAATCGCATACAGGTATAGGCGATAATGTAGGTAGAGATAGCAATGTAACCAATAATTATTATGGCTCAAATCCCAACAAACCCATTCAATCTAATACTTGGCAAGCCTTATTAACTAAAGGCAAAATTCAAGATGCGATTGAGATTTTACTAAAAGAAAATGCTGGCGACCAAAACAGCATAAATACGCTTTATGGCTTACAAGGGCAATTTAGCATCAACGAATCTAATTTTAATAAAGGTATTATTGGTTTACAAGATACGAATATTGTGCGCAATAGAATTGCAAACGCACTTTTAGAAACGTTTAATCAAGCCTAATTTATTTTTATAAAATTCCATTTCAATATTTTATCTCATGCCAGATTCTAACCTTAATCAAGACCATGCAGGAATAGGTACTAATGTCGGTCGTGACCAAATTATAAACAATAACTTCCCCCCGACCGACGAAAACCGCTCGGAACTTGACGTGTTTAACGACTATTTGGCTACCGCAACGCGCAATCAAACCGCTACAACATCGCAGCCCATCATTGGAAAGACCGTTGAGCATTTAGAAACCAAAAATCTACGCAAACTCTTTGCCGAAAAGCGTACAAAAGAGCATTTGCGCAAATATCAAACGCCAAATAACGCGCCTATAGATGCCAAATTGCGGACATTGGGTTTAATGACAAATGGTTATGTGGTCAAAGGAACTTTTTTATGTCTTGCGCACCATAGTAATTTTGGCTTAATTAGCAATGCCTTTGATGAATGTGCATTCGGAGCCTACAATACCTTAAATAAAGTAGGCATCAAATCCAGCGAACGTCCGCTTGGCAACGTTGTACAGCAGTACCAACAACTGATAGAACTCGTTACCCGTGCCTTAGAGCCGATGGAAATGATTAACATTCGCAACCGTGAATGGGACTATGCCATTCCGCTTATCGCCGTTCAAGAACTCTTGGCAAACGCTTTTGTCCATCGTTCTTACGAACCCGATGCCCGCCTGCCCGTAGATGCAGAAGTATATCCCGACCGCCTTGTTATCACAAATGCGGGCAGTTTTCCAGAAGAATTTGACCTCAAAACAGGTGAATTTGCCGTTTCTAAAACGCAAAATAAGGAAATAGCCCGTATATTCTTCTTACTCAAATACATTGAGTCGCGTGGTAGCGGTATCGCTCGCGTTCAAACCCTTTTAGCCGAGCGTGGTATGCGCCCATTGCTTTTTGAACAAAAAAATGGCTTTGTGCAAGTCACTATTTATAAAAATAAAAATATAGACGAACTCAAAGCAGCCTATAATAACGCGCTTTTTAGCAACAACTACCCCGAAGCATTAACTATTGCTACCCAAATAAAAGACCTTATGGAGCAACGTTTTGGTAAAGATACGATAGAAACAGCCGCTGCT
>JBEEMU010000094.1:0-6554 GCA_041192485.1 Bacteroidota bacterium
GGTTATTATTTGGAATATGCTGACCAAAAAGGAAGCCTACCAACCTACCGAAAACGAAGATTATTTGCAGCAAGTGAAAAAAAATGCGATTAAAAATATCAAGAAAAAACTCGCTCGACTCAGCATCACACCCGAAGAGATAGCCCTCGCTTGATTTTCGTCATAATATACGCATTTTTTATAATATCATAACTCGTTGATTATCAGCGCGTAAAAAGCTGTTCGTCGGAATTAAAACCAACCACCCTAACCCACGATAAAACATGGAAAAAATAAAGTACTATAAAACTATTTGAGGAGCGGTTTGTGACAGATAGTGTCAAATCGTCCATAAAAGCGGCTATCGCTCGGAACTCAAATATACAACTCAAAGAAATTGAGATTGCGGACTGGGGCTTTATTCAAGGCTTTGGACATATTAGTTTGCGATTGTCAAATGGTTACGGATTACCAAGTAAAGAGGTTGCTACAAAAGCAGCACAGGATTTTATTGCAAAGATAAATAAAGATCGGGGTAGTTTTACCAGCCGTGTACTGCCATCTAAAACTCCTATCCCTTACTTATTTCCGATTGGTTTGCAGCACGATTATACACGAGAAATGACAGAAAATAATAAACCGCAATATTGGGAGGTTAATTTTAGGTTACATCTAAATAGTGGTTTACCTAAACAAAATGATTGTATTGTTTATGGAGGAAGTGTTGCTATTAACGTTGGTGCAAATGGTATTATAATTGGCATTCGGCACAGTATCCGTACTTATGTTTCGTCTGTGGAAGCAGATTTGTATAAAGTACTGAATGAGCAAGGAAACGATATTGCCAAAAATCTAAATGTCATTTACTTATTTGATTTTAGAAAAAATATTATAACGCCTTATTTTTTGAAAATACCTTTAAAAAGCAAAGAGGCACAGCCATTAGATAATTTCACAGTAGATAAAAATTACCAATATCCAGACAAACAAGATACTTGGAAAATAGATAAAACTAATCTTATTCCAGCGTGCAAAGAAAGTACAATTTTAGACTATGGAAAATATCAGTGCATTGCAAATAGAACTTTAGTAGATGGCGATATTTGGTATTTAATAAAACCACTGATGGATACGCAAAATGTTAAAATTTCCATGCTTTTTGACCACAGAAATTGTGAGTTGGCGAGCAGTGAACGTAATTTACAATCTTTCACAATTGCCTTAAATGAAACATTCGCACATTTCGGAATTAAATCATCTTACCAACGTATTCATTTTTTAGCGCAAATTGCCTTGGAAAGCGCCTTGTTTACTACTACTAATGAATTTGCGAGCGGGAATGCCTATAACCCATCAAGTAGAAAAGACGCTAAGGGTAATGGTAATACAGAACAAGGTGACGGTCCGCGCTACAAAGGGCGTGGTTTTATGCAATTGACATGGCGAAACAACTATTTAGCCTATTTTACTTATATTGCCAATCATTTTAATCGTTACAGAACTTGGAACACACAAAACAGTAAGACCTTAGAAAATGATTTGCTTGATATCTTACAACAAACCAATAAGAACGCTAATAGAACAGACCTCACTCCACAAAAAATATTAGAACTACTAAGTGAACGTAAGTATAATTTTTATTTAATGCTTTCACATTCACTGTATTTTGCAAGCGACTCGGCCGGTTGGTATTGGAGTGTGGAGAAAAAAGTGGAAAAGGGGCACTTTAATCTAAGCAAAATCCCTTTAAATGCTGAATTAGTTGGGCTTCCTATCAATGACCTACCTACTTATGGAGATAGATATATAACTTTAATTTGCTATCTTGTTAATGGTGGGGCAAATGGTATAATAGAACGACAAAATTACTATAAAATATTGGCAAATATTCTAAAAAATGATTTTTTATGCGATATATAACGATAATAGTTTTTATAGTTGTTTTAGGTGCTAATTGTGGGTGTGATTCCAATATAGAGTCGCACGCTCACAAACCCTCGGATAAATTACTTAAAAATAGAAATACAGAAACCGCTTATAGGGATAGTGTATTAAATGATTCTATTAGTTTTGAGAAAAGTACAATTTGTCAATATGAAATCAAATATAATAATATGGAGAGTGAATACCGTTATACAATCAAAAATGAAATAGTGACAAATAGTTACAACCTAATAGGATTTGAACACATAGGCCATTCGCATTTAAAAAAAATCTCTAATAATGATTTTAAAATAGACTCTTATCATCCAAGTGGAAGAGCAGAAACCCATAGTTATTTCAGAATAAATTATAAGACACAAGAAATATATTTTATAAAATGTATTTCGCAATCACACAATACGCAAAATCAACAATTCAAATGCATATTCTTAATAAATAAACCGATAGATGAAGTGAAAAAAAATTATGATTATTATTTAACAAAGTATGAACAAAAATGTCAAAAATAAAATAAAATGAATAAAACAAAAAAATCGTGGAACATTGCATATACGCCCATGCCGCCCTAATCGGGACGGCACGGCAGTATATCCAGCCGTTAGGCGAAACCAACGAAACCCGCCATAACACAAAAAACAAAAAAGTACCATAAAATAATCATAAAAAATCACAATTCAGCCCCGCATTCAAACTATGCTGACAGAAAAAGAAAAGTGGAACAAGCCGGAAAAACGGCTAATCCAGTAAACGAAGCCGTCGGGCTACCTGTTTTGCCACTACCTCCCGAAACACAGAACTTTAGTCGCTTAACACTAAGTTCTGCTTTGCACCCCAACGAGTTGTTTCGTTTTGTACAACTCCGAAGCCCACGACCACCCGAATACGAGGCGGAAAATATCATCCGCTATCCGAGTATCGGGCGCACTGAAAAAAATCCGTTCTACGCGGAATTACTGGTGCTGCAAAACAACTTCGGCACAACAAGTGCTCCAAGTATTGCAACAACCTTGTCTGACCCTGCGGTACAAACTAATTACCAATTTATTGCGACCGAGCAAGCGTTTAATCAAATTTATACCAATATTCTAAAGTTTGAAACGTGGCTCGACCGCAACCGAACTATCGCTCAATTTACAGATGTTTCTGATGCGTTTTTGCGTATTTTCGGCATTTCAATGCCCGATTACGCATCAAATTCGCTATTAAACGACCAACTTCAACTGTGGGATAATCTACTCATGCGGCTTTTTATAAAAGATAAAGTATGCGGAATTTCGTTGTTTTGCAAAGCATTGGCAGTTTTACATTTGGTCGATTATTTAGCAAACTCTAACAATACAGCAAATATTGTTGATGAAAATCAAACTCTAAATCGACTTTATACCACACAAGTGCTTATTCCATCGTGGATTTGGGATATTATTTTAGCGCAATTTACACAAGCCGACAACGCATTGATTCCGCCAACAAGCACCACGCCAAACAGTGACCCAAATAATTACGAAGACAGTGCTGTTATCGATATTTTAAAAGCCATTAGCAATATTACTGGTTTGCCGTTCAATCAATATGACGGTTTTACGCCAGTTTCGACAAACGATTTGAATTGGGCTGTATTAAACAATAGCACACAACAAATATTAGCAAGGCATTTAAACTATTCGCAAAGCCTTGTTAATACGGCAAATACAGATAATAGTATTCCAAATATAACTATAGCAGGCACGGCAAAAACCTTGTGGCAACACGCCATGTTATTGCAAGGGTTGGTCAATATTGGCAACGCGGAGGGCGAGTCGTGGATTGGAAACACGTTGATGAGCAATAGTGCGGTCAATAATTTACTGCCGCCATTTGCAGAATTTGATGTGAAAGAAGGTATAAAAACGCTTGGTTTTGACGGGAAGGGTACATTTATGAGTGAGTCGTATATTGCCGATTTATTGGTAACTAAACAACAATTAGTGAAATACGATTTGGGCGATGTAGCGGATATTGAAAAAATTATGAGCGGAGAGAAAAAAACGCACACATTTCGTCAATTAGACCGCACAGAAACCGTCAATTCGTGGGAGCATGACACCTCGACCGAAACGGAAGAAGATAACCAAACAACCGAGCGTTTTAGCATGGAACGCGAAGCACAAAACGTGCTTGACCAGCATTTCCAAGCCAATGCGGGCGTAAATGCTACATTTACTTACGGAACAACGGCAAGTTTGAACGCACACGCAGATGTTTCTTACGGCACTTCCCAGCATCAAGCAACAAATGATGCCACTCATTTTTCAAAAGAAGTGACTTCTCGCGCCATCAAACGTTTTAAAGAGCGGATTCGAGAGAGTAAAGTTGTGACGGTTTTACACGAAACAGAGGAAACTTCGTTGCATAGTTTTGAGAATTTGCTACCAGAGCATATTAATGGGGTGTATTGTTTTGTGGACAAAATTGTGTTGAATAAAATTGTCAATCATGGTAAACGATTGATGCTCGATTTTTATGTACCCGAACCTGCAAATTTTTACCTATACAGCCGCAAACAACAAAACAGCCAATCTGTACTACCCCCAAAACCAGTACCGCCAAGTTTGGTAACCTCGCCGAATGGGCGAAAACTGACTAATTTCAGAGAAATCGACGAACTAAATTATGCATTTTGGTGTGCTTTATACGATGTTGAAGATGCCGAACAAGCACCCGAACACACGAAAATGATTATTAAAACGTTCAAACAACAGACAGAAACGAAGTGGGAAAGTGCGGCAATAAATGATTTTGTTGTTCCCGAAGGGTACGAAGCGATTAATATCTATTTTGACACGCTTTATTCAGGAACAGATTGGCACGTTGAGGTTATTGCAGGTTCTTGGCTTTTCACAGCAGGCACAACCGACCACTACCGCGTATTTGATAAGCCGATAACAGGTAGCATTCCCGTAATTATGCGCGGACATGATGGCTTATTTTCTATTTCCTTGACGTGTAATTGTCGGGCGACCCGCCATTTAGTAGAAAAATGGCAGATGCAAACCTATGAAAAAATTATAACAGGCTATAATCGCAAAAAAATGGAATATGACGAAGCGGTAAAACAAGCCACTTACGACCAGGCCGATTATGGCAACAATCCGTTGTTTAATCGCGAAATAGAGCGGAATGAGTTGAAACGCAGTGTTTTAGAACTTTATACGGGGCAGCGTTTCGAGTCGAATGATGCCGCCGTAAGCGGTATTACGCCGCCTTACCCCGAGTTTTTATTTGGCGAAAGCCGCACAGAAGGCACTATTTTCAAATTATTAGAGCAAGCGTTTGAGTGGGACAATATTAATTACATTTTTTATCCGTACTTTTACGGTCGCAAAGCGAACTGGGCGAAACGAATGCAATTGACAGATAAAGACACGCTATTTCAAAAGTTTTTGCAAGCCGGTTATGCGCGGGTAGTGGTGCCCGTTCGTCCGGGCTTCGAGCGATTAGCGATGCTGTATTCATGGTTGCCACAAATGATAAATTGTACTGATTTATCGGGAACATGGGTGCCAGGTATAGACAACCCGCTACATCAAGCCATCGCTGACGAACTGAAAGAAAGCGGCATGATAGTTGCCGACGATAAAATGCCGATTGTAGCGCATTATGTCGAGAAAGTACCAACGAATTTTGTCTATCTCGCACACATCAACGACCATCTGCACAACGACCTTCCCGATAACTCTAACCACCCAAGTATTCAAGGGTATATTTAATGCTGTAATTTGTCATGGAGGATACTAAAAATAAAATTAACGTTTATAAACTGTTATCGGCAAATGATTTAGTGCGAAATCAACGCAATATTGAATCCGTTTTACTTAGCGGTTTAGTGCAAGGTCACGAATATGTGTTTGAAGTTAGCCCTATTAGCGGGTGGCTGTATTTTGAAAACACGCACCTCATTTTCAAGCAAAACAAGCCTAAATTACCAGCAAGCGAAGAGGAAATTAAACAAATTATTGCAAAATACTGGGCGCAAGTGTATAAAAAACAGGCTGTGAGGGCGAAAATGAATAAATCGACCTTTGATTTCCCTTTTTTACTACCACAAAACTACGAGTTAAGTGATATTCAAGTTGTTTTTAATCCGCAAACTTTAGAGACCGACCACCTGCTTTGTCGTCTTTCTATTGCGCTAACTGATAGTGTTCAAAATAAACCGCTTCCCATTTTGGGAAGCGGTATTGACCTTCGTATTGGGCATAATGGGCAAATTATCGGCTTTCTTGTCCGTTGGCGACCCTTATTAGGCGCAATTTTGACACCACTTTTGCCCTATAAACCCGCTAAACATCAACACGCCGCCGCAGACGAGAATAAAGAAGCCGAAAGCGAACCCGTTTTGGTCTTCGAACTTTGCGGCGAAAATAGCATACAAACGCATTTATGTCCGTATTATTTCATACCTTTGGGGCATCATAGCGGGCTACTGCCTGCTTCTATGGCTTCGTTTGTCATTGTATTTTCGGTAGAAAACAACGAACAAAATACGGTCGTATCTGTTCATATAAATGGTGGTTCGGGCGATTTTACCTACGAATGGTCGTATTTAAAAGTAGAATTGAGCGATGTAAAAGACGTTGTAAGCGCAGGACGCG
>JBEEMU010000095.1:0-4061 GCA_041192485.1 Bacteroidota bacterium
CCATTGTGCGCATGAATGCACAAGTTACATTCAAAAAGTGTGCTTATCAAACCTTGTATGCCTATGATAGTAGCCGTTATTGGCTTCCAGAAGCCGAATTGCCGATGCTAATTGGACAGTCTGTGTTTGTGTTGCCGCTTATACATACGTCAGGTGAAGCAGGTTACGAAGGTTTTTACAATAAATTGCCCAAATTTACTGATTTTGATTATCAAGGAAACGGGCAAACTTTGAAAAATTACGCTGCTGTGTTTGCGCCAAATCCTGCGTACCCACAAAGCAGCCAGGCACTTGCCTTGAGCGGTACAAGTTGGTTGGTAGACGGCGTAGAAAAGATAAGTGAGCCAGAACAAAATATAGAAATAATGACTTTTTTACGCTTGAAAAATGATAAAGGCGTGGTAATATATTGGAAAGAGGGCAGGAGTGTTTGGGTGCAAATCCCGTTCGTGGTGCAAGGTTTTTATGAAAAAACGAAGCAAAATTACCTTAATAAAGCCTTTCTTGTAACCAAAAAACTGGCACTAAAAGACTTTGAAAAAGGAAATACTGTGATTTTGAAACAAGGCGACGAACTGAAAGTGCAAAAAATGATGGTGGCAAAGGAGGAAAAAGAAGATGCTCGTTTCGGAACTTTAGGTTTTTTATTCTCTACGGCAACGGGCGCAACTGTTTTTTTAAACTATAAATCCCTTGAACGCAGTTTCGATTACTATAATTTAGATTTAGATAATGCTTTATTGTCAAAGTCTTACAAAACCGACTATAAAATTAGTGAGGCACATTGGCAGGCAATGTGCAACAATAAGGGAGCAAAAGATATGTCGCCACGTTTAGTCCGCTTATTGTGGGGCGACCCAGGCTCGGTAGAAATGGAATACAGCAAAAACAAGCCCGTTACAACCTATCGTTACGGCTATGAAACCACCTTTTTATTTATCAATAACGCCTTAATCACCAATGAATAGACATATCCGATGCTTCTATGTTTTGGCTTTTTTTTGTATAGCCCAACCAATAATGGTCTGCGCTCAAATTGAAATTGCCACACCTGCACAAGGCACCGTTAGTGGCTACGATAGCCTTTCTACAGATAATATAGCGTTTAAAATACAAACCTTAGTCGGTCAAACCATTTGCATTTTACCATTAGCCAAATATCAAAAAAACAAAGGCTATCAAGGCTTTTTTACTGCCCCCATCAAGTACAACAAATTTGATAACGACAGTGGTTTTGGTATGGGCTTTACGATGCCCGTACCGAAAGACAGGAGCCTGATTTATGCCGTAGATAATATTCATGCCGTTGGTTCACAGCCAGACTCCTTAGAAATGAAACATTTTTTGGTCAAAGAAGTGATTTCAATGCCGCCTGGCGATGGAGAACACGATTTTTTGGCAAAAAATGATTACTATTTACGACTTTCACAACCCAAACACAGCGATATATATATGTATGGCGGCACAATTAAAGGCGTATACACGGTACAAGGATACGTTGAAAAACTAAAACTAAAGCATTTGGGTAAAACCTTCACTGCACGTCAAAATATTTATATCAATGATTTTGAAACAGGCAAACCATTTTTACTGCGTAAAGGCAGTATTTTTACAGTCAAACAGGTGGTCATAAGTCAGCGAACGCCAGACGTGCCTGCTTCAGAGTTTCTGCTTATACAAGATGCCGCACAGCACAGTGTTATTATAGACCCTAATCTTTCGGATTGGGGAAATTTATTTCCAAACGATGCAGATAGAAATTTATTTCTACCCACAGAATGGCGGAAAGATTTTAAAATTTCGGCTGAAAACTGGAACAGGGTACTAAATGGCGAAATTTGGCTCGGAATGACCAAATACGAGGTAATAGCCGCAGTCGGTTTACAGTCAAAAAGAACGCTTAAAAATAGAGAAGAACACTTTAGTGAAAGCGAATGGGAAAGCGCGAGCCATTTAAAACTTAGCTTTGATGGGGATAAACTGATAGAATTTTACAACAACAAACCCTACGAGGGTGCACCAAAACCGTTTGAATAATCAATATAAATTTGTAACTATTTAGCTAGCGCGATGCAAAATAGCGTTTATTTCTATACAAGTACTTATGAAGTTGCCGCATAAAAAAACACACCGCAACGCGCTTATTTTCAACGTATTAAATTATGAACAACGAATCGCCAAACCAACTAAAAGTTCCCTATAATCGGGTACATTTATCGCTGTACACGCTGCTTTTTGGTGGTGCTACGGCACTTTTTGCTTATATCATTTGGCACACACCGCCTGACCGCGCCTTTTGGGTAAATAGTGCGGTCGGCTTGCTATTCTTCGCCTGCGGCTGGGTAGTATTAGGCTATATTGGCGCGTTGATACGCAATTTTTTCAAAAAAGACGGCTTTGTTATCGACGATAATGGCGTAGAATTGCATACCTTCCCGCAAACCCTTCGTACCAAACTGGATTGGAAAGACATCGAAAGCGTGATGCTACAAGATTATAGCTCGAATGTTTTGCTGTCGCCTACCTTGATTTTTAAAATAAAACCCGAAGCAATCAGCAAATACAGCCCATATTTGAATTTGTTTCAACGTATAATTCGCCTCTTTTTACACGATAAACCCATTAAAACCAATTTGAATGCAGGGCAGCTACGCATAAAGCGCGAAGAACTGCTCGAAAGTGTTGAAAAATACCGCAAAATAGAGTCGTTGCCGCTTATTTAAATCGTTTTAAAATGGTATTGTGAAGGATTATGTTGTACGGGTAATTGTAAACATCGTAAAACAACCTATATATAGTAGTTACAGTATATCGTTCATTAAAAATATCAAAATACCTTTTATGAAAGTAAAATATGACCTTGCCCAAGACATACTGCGTATCCGCTTTTCCGAAGAACTTGTTGCGGAAAGCGACGAAAGCAAAAACGGCAGTATCATCATTGATTACGATGTCGAAGGAAATATTATTGGCATCGAAATTTTAGATGCATCTAAAAATGTCAATAACCCGAAATTAGTGGAGTATGAAGTTGCCGCATAAAAAAACACACCGCAACGCGCTTATTTTCAACTCATTAAGCTATGAACACGAATCAATCAAACGAGCTAAAAGTCCCCTATAATCGGATGCATTTAGTACTGTACACGCTGTTTTTTGGCGGTGCAACGGCGGTTTTCGCCTACATCATTTGGCAAACGCCGCCCGACCGCGCCTTTTGGGTAAATAGTGCGGTCGGTTTGCTGTTTTTTGGCTGCGGCTGGGTCGGTTTAGGCTATATCGGTGTGCTGTTGCGCAGTTTTTTCAAAAAAGACGGCTTCGTTATCGATGATAGCGGCATAGAACTACACACTTTTCCGCAAAACCTGCGCACAAAACTGTACTGGAAAGACGTGGAAAGCGTGAAATTACAAGACTCTTCGTCGAGTTTCCTGCAATCGCCGCTCCTCATTTTCAACCTAAAAGCCGCCGCAACTGATGCGTATAGCCCGTATTTGAATTTGTTTCAACGCGCCGTCCGCACGTTTTTTAAAAATAAACTAATTCACACAAACCTCAACGCAGGACAATTAGACATCACACGCGAAGCATTGCTGGAAAGCATCGAAAAATACCACAAAATAGAATCGTTGCCGCTTGTTTAGCTTCATCTATATTTTAAGTAATGAGCTGCTTTATAAGTAATAGAAAATATAAAAATGGCAAATAAAATAATTCCGTTTCGTCGCTGGCGACCCCTACTTTTCGCTATACTTAGCCTTGCGATGATATGCACAACGGGTTTAGTTCTATTCGTGATACGTCCGCCCGATATGTCGTGGCTAAAAGAAGGCGGTATGTGGCTGTTTTTCGTCGCTATGTTTTGGTTTTTCTACCATAATGTAAGATTAATATGGCGAAGTTATCGGCGCAATATCGGGCTTGAAATAGACGCAGAAGGCATGACAGCCTACACCTTGCGCCCCGCAATCAACACAAAAGTGTACTGGAACGACATAGAGAATATCGCCGTTGTAGAGCAAAGCCTGTTTCTAAGCTCTATCGAGCAGCTGCATATTAGG
>JBEEMU010000096.1:0-3756 GCA_041192485.1 Bacteroidota bacterium
ATGTGCGTGTTTTTCTAATAACGGTTTGTTGCGGCGTTGATTATCGGCGTAGCGAAAAATTAGAACGGCAATGATTAATTGTGCAGCGTTCAATTTATCATAAATAAGCGAATAATAAGGTGCGTCAAATAGTTTTTTCTTTTTAAATTTGGCGATATGTGGACGCTTTCTCCAAATTGAAATTACGGCTTCTGCGGCTACTTGCACCGCAATAGTATCGTCTTTTGGGCGTATCTGATAATTTTTTTTCAATTTGTAAACATAACCTAACTGTGCGGCTTGCTCTAAAAGTGATTGTTGTACCGCTTCATTTGAGCGTAAATCTTGCATATCGACGGCGGTTTGACTATTCGTTGCCAAGGTTATATCATAAATAAATTGGTCTGTTGCTTCGCTTTTTTCGCCTATTTCATAAATACGCACCATAACCGAAGTATTGTCAAAATTTTCATTTTTATGAGCATTAATAACTTCTTGTATTGTTCTACACGTTTGCCCGCCGTTGATGATGTTTACTCCTTCTACCCGAAGCGTGGTGTTTTCATTTTTAAACCCGTTGTGAACAAAGCGATTACAAACCATTGTCACGCCATTATTTAAAAAATAAAAATTATGCCTATTGTTTTCTGACAATAATGTTTGCGCAATTTTTTCATTTGTTTTATTTTTGCCTAAATAATGACGGATATTTTTTTGTAATAAACTATCTTTATGCGTGTCTAACAAATCAGCAATTTGTCGAACATTCATACGACCAATGGCGATACGGCGAGCGTTGAATCTATCATCAACCATCGATATACCTTGCAAACTGAAATTAGCATCTACACTATCTTTGTTCCGACGATTATTTAGTATATCTAAATGGCTAAAATGTTGAAAATCAATATTTTCATGGTGTTCTATATAGGCAATTGTGTCCTGATGAAACCCGATTCCATTGCTCATACAAACACAATTTACGGCAATAGGTATTTTACCTGCTATTTCCAAACTGCGTATTTCGGCAATTTTATCAACCAATAACGAATTTGCTACAATAGTTCTATTCGCATTATTCAAGATAAGTTTAACACTATCGACTAATAATCTAACGGCATTTTCTGGAAAATGGCTATCTTTCGTCCAGTCCTGTGTGTATTTTGCTTGAAAGAAAGTAAGCGAAAACGTGTCATTACCATGCTCTTCGATGTCTATGGCATCTATGCCTAAATCGCCTCCGCCGTCTGTTATATAGTCGACGGCTTCACTAACGTCTATATCCAAATAATTTGCCACGCCTTGCAATAAAAACGCCTTTTCTAACGATTTACTACTATTTCCATCAAAAAACTCTTCATAATTAGCAATAGTAGCCTTTACCAAACCATCTATTAGTCATTTATCCAAATCATTTATTTCGATTGGCTTTTCGGGTTCTACCACCTTATTAAACCGTTTAAACGCCGCGCTCAAGCGTTTTTGCGTTTCGACACGACCAAACAAGGCTGCAACATCGGCTACGCTCGGTCCCGACATTCTACCCGTCAGTGCAATGCGCAACATCGGCATCACATCGCCCATTTTCAAGCCCGACGAGGCGATAAATGATTTTACCCTTGCTTCAAAATTAGCGGCGGTAAAACTATCAATATCGGTAACAAAATCGATTAATTCGTCGAATTTCGCGCTGTTTTCGGTTTTCCATTTTTTAGCAACAGTGGCTTCGTCGTAGGTTTTTACGCCTTCGAAAAAGTAAGTGCCTTGTGTCCAAAACTCGGTGAGCAATACGCAGCGTTCCTGTAAAAGGCGCACTACCTCGGTCGTGTATTTTAGGTCGTTTAGTTTCGGCGAATTGGTGTTTTTTTGTAAAAATGGCAAAACCCGTGTGGTCAATTCATCGAGCGGCATTTTTAAAATATATTGCTGATTTATCCATTTTGCTTTCGCATAATCAAATTTCGCGCCTGCTTTATTGATTTTTTCAAACGAAAATGCGGCCACCATGTCGTCTAAACTCATAATTTCGCGGTCGTCGCCTGGTGCCCAACCAAACAATGCCATAAAGTTAATGACGGCTTCGGGTAAAAAGCCTGTTTCGTCGTAGCCCGTTGCTGTTTCGCCCGTTACAGGATGCTCAAAATGAAGTGGGAAAACGGGTATCCCTAAGCGGTCGCCATCGCGTTTCGATAGTTTTCCGTTGCCATCGGGGCGCATGATAAGCGGTAAATGTGCAAAAATAGGTTCTTTCCAATCCATCGCTCGGTAAATAAGAACGTGCAAAGGTGCGCTATTTAGCCATTCTTCGCCGCGAATAACGTGGGTAATTTGCATCAAATAATCGTCGACCAAATGCGCTAAATGGTAGGTTGGCAAGCCATCGCCTTTCAGCAAAACCTTGTCGTCTAATTGCGCGAAAGCATAAGAAACACTGCCGCGAATAAGGTCGGAAAACCGCACGTCACCATCGCCTTCGGGTATTTTGAATCGCACAACGTGTGGCGCATTTTCGGCTAACAACTGCGCTACTTCATCGGCAGGCAGCGTTAGCGAATTGCGCATCGCCGTGCGAGTGACGGCATTATAGGCAAACATTTCTTTTTTGGCTTCCTTTTCGCTGCGTTTTGCGGTAAGCTCGTCGGGCGTATCGAAGGCGTAGTAAGCCCAGCCTTTTGCGATAAGCTCGTCGGCATATTTTTTATAAATAGCCATGCGGTCGCTTTGTCGGTAGGGCGCGTGTGTGCCGTCGCCGAAGCCCAAACCTTCATTTGGCAACACGCCACACCATTTCAGTGCCGCTATAATATACTCTTCTGCGCCAGGTACGAAGCGCGTTTGGTCGGTGTCTTCCACGCGCAAAAGGAAATCGCCGCCCTGTTGTTTAGCAAAAAGATAGTTGTAAAGGGCGGTACGCACACCGCCTATATGCAAAGCCCCCGTAGGCGAGGGCGCGAAACGAACTCGTGTCATTTTTTGAGTTTTTATAAATAAACTAAATATTCATCGGCACTTCCATCAATAGAATTTCCGTATTTTCGATAGTTTCAATCGTTAATTGACTGATATTAGATAAGCCAAGCGCGTCGCGGCGGTCGAGTTTTTGGCCGTTCACGGTTGCCGAACCTTCTATAATAAAGGCATACACGCCATTTTCCTTTTTATTTAGAGTATAAATTTGCTGCGTTTTTGCGTCAAGCGAGCCCAAAGAAAACCAAGCGTCTTGATTCATTTTCAAAGGCATCAGTTCGCTGATGGGCGAAACGGCCGAATCGGGAGCCACAACGGTCAATAGTTTGTTGCGGCGAGCGGCTATCGGAAAGGTTCGCTGGTCGTAGCGCGGCTTGATATTGCGGTATTTTGGGAAGACCCAAATTTGCAAAAAACGAGCTTGTTCGTGTGCGTTTTTATTTCGTTCGGAATGTTGCACACCCGTACCCGCCGACATAATCTGCACATCGGTAGAAGCGATGACTTGCGTGTTGCCCATGCTGTCTTTATGCTCCAAATCGCCTTCTATGCCGATGCTCACAATCTCCATATTGTCGTGTGGGTGTGTCCCAAAACCCATTCCGCCAGCAATGATATCGTCGTTCAATACGCGGAGTGCGCCAAAGTGCATTCGCTCTGGATTGTAATAATTAGCAAAGCTAAACGAGAAATTAGAGTCGAGCCAACCGTGGTTGGCGTGTCCACGCGAAGTAGCGAGGTGTAAAACGGCATTTTCCATACTTATAAAATAGACTTTCGTTAAAAAAATGCTGCAAAGGTACGATATTT
>JBEEMU010000097.1:0-7726 GCA_041192485.1 Bacteroidota bacterium
CACGGAAATCCACATCGATTTTCCAAATCGACGCGGACGGAGAAAGGCGAGGTATTGCGAACTTACATTTTCTAATAACTCGATATGGTCGGTTCTATCTACATAATAAAAACCGCGTTGCACCATCGTTTCAAAATCGGCAACGCCGTAGCCTATTTTTATCATTATTTATTTAAACGCATTGATGCCTGTAACATCCATGCCTGTAATAAGTAAGTGAATGTCGTGTGTGCCTTCATAAGTAAGCACCGTTTCGAGGTTCATCATGTGGCGCATAATCGGGTATTCGTTGGTAATACCCATACCACCGTGAATTTGACGCGCCTCACGCGCTACGGTAAGCGAAGTCATCACATTATTGCGCTTTGCCATCGATATTTGTGCGGGCGTTGCTTTGCCTTGATTAGCAAGAGTTCCGAGTCGCCAGGCCAAAAGTTGCGCTTTTGTCAATTCGGTAATCATTTCGGCGAGCTTTTTCTGTGTTAATTGGAAGCCCGCTAAGGGTTTGCCGAATTGCACACGCTCTTGCGAATACCGCAAGGCACTGTCGTAGCAGTCTAAACCCGCGCCGATACTACCCCAGGCAATGCCATAGCGTGCTTTGCTCAAACAACCTAGTGGGCCTTTCAAGCCTTTCACATTTGGTAAGGTTTGCGATTTTGGTACACGCACATTGTCAAACACGAGTTCGCCTGTGATGCTTGCCCGAAGCGACCATTTGCCGTGAATTTCGGGAGCCGACGCGCCTTTCGAGTCCATTTCCACAATCAAACCAATAATATCGTTGTTCGGGTCTTTGGCCCAAACAATGGCGATTTGCGCTAATGGCGAGTTGGTAATCCACATTTTTGAGCCGTTTAAAATCCACGCATCGCCATCGTCTATAACGTTTGTCGTCATGCTGCTTGGGTCGGAGCCTGCATTTGGCTCGGTCAAGCCGAAACAGCCGATATATTCGCCCGAAGCAAGTTTTGGCAAATACTTCATCCGTTGCTCTTCGCTGCCGTATTTGTAAATAGGGTACATCACGAGCGAGCCTTGCACCGAAGCCATCGAGCGCACACCCGAATCGCCACGTTCTAACTCCTGCATAATAATACCATAGGCTATTTCGTCCATGCCGCCGCAGCCGTATTTGGCGGGTAGGCTTGGGCCAAACGCGCCAATTTCGGCTAAACCTTTGAATAAATGAGTAGGACATTCGGCACGGTGCGAATACTCTTCGATGATTGGACTAACCTCCGATTTGACCCATTCTCGCACCGCGTCACGCGCTAAAAGATGCTCTTCAGACAATAAATCGTCGATTTGATAATAGTCGTGATACTGGTAGCGGTCTTGTTTTGCCGCATTTTTTACAATTGTTTCCATTTTTTGAACACTGGTTTTTATTATTATTTTTAAAATTAATTATTATCTTATTAATAAACGATTTTGCGTATCATAAGGGCGTTTGTTGGCAAGTTTTCGGGGACCATACAGATAGTATAACACGGTGTTTATGGCAATCCGCACGACGTTGTTGCAACGAGCGGCAGAATTTGCGCTACGCTAAAACCAACTTCCGTTAAATCGGTTTTCATGTCCTTATGCCTGACACGCACTTTGATATTTGTTCTTTCTTCGTTAGAAAAGAAAATATCGAGGTCGTCTATCAAGCCTAAGCCGTTTTTTTATATTGCCATACGATTTTTTTACACTAAAAACAGCGTTTCCCACCGCAAAGGTACGATTTTAGTTTAATCTTTTAACACAATTTTTTTGCAAGGGCGCATTTTTATAAACATTGGTAAGTAGTAGAGTATAAATAATCGTTATTTTAAACGCCTGTAAAATACAGTGTTTTGAGGTATTTATAGTAGCGTTTATTTTGCCGCGGGCACTTACTGAAATGTTTTATAGATACAAAAAAACACCTCTATTTTCAAAATAGAGGTGTTTCAAGAGAAATTTAGTTAAGGGCGTTTTTCGTCTAATGGGTTGCCAGCAGGCACGGTTCGATGCTTTTGCGGGGTAATACCATCGTCGCGTTTATCCAAAATCGGTATAGGGCGCGGCACTTCTTCCGATATTTGGCGGAAGATGCGTTCTTTTAGTGTCCATTTGCCATTTTCCCATTTTAAGGCATCTATATCGCTGTCGGGCATATACTTTATACCATATTTGGTGGCACCAAGCGGCACCAAATGGTCGAACGTGATTAGGTTCAAATCGGTGTCATAGCGCAAGGAAACGGCGGCATCTGCCGAATAGTCCATAAAATAACGTTGCGCCTCGTCGGGTTTTAGGTTATAATTAGGTCGCCCATTATTTATTTTTTGCTCCTCTTCTTCCATCTTTTTGACCTCTTCGGTGCGTAAGTCGAAAATGGGTGCGCCAAAGCTAACCGAGTTGCCGTCGATGTTCAAAACATCAATCATTTTGGTGTGTTGGAAAAATGAATTTGCATCGTATCCGAAAACCAAATACTGCGTTTTACTCTTATTTTTATACTCAAAAAGGCGGTAATACAAAGCACCATACCAATTGTCGGCTTTTAGTTTTTTGGTATTGGCATTCCGAATCGTTTGTTTTCGGTCTTGCAACCACACGGTTTTCCCGTTGGCAAACTGCACTACGCCATAATATTTATAATAGGCGGCATTGCCGAAAAGCTGCCACGTTATGATGCGAAACGAGCGGTCGGCGGGATATAGAATGGAGAGTTGCGGTATGCGGTCAAAAGCGTATTCAAACGAGCCTTTTATTTTCAAGGCACGAGACATAATTGCACTCATTTTATCGGCAGCATCTACGCGCCAAAACTGCGACAACGTGTCTAATTTTGCTTGTGCAGCCAAGTCGCGACTGCTATTTTCGTATAAACGAACTGCCTGCACTAAGGTATCTATTTTTTTTTGCGTAGCAAGGCGAGCTAACGAACTGTCGGCTACCAAAGTGTCCAAAAGCATGGTGTTTGCTAATGTTTGCATCGTGTCCTCCATTGCCGTTAATTGTATGCGGGCAGCATCGCCTAAACCGCTTTTTTGTGCCAACTTTGTTTGCGCAAAGGCTGTTGAAATTATTAGATTTAGAGCAAGAAGAAGGGAAGCCCTTAAAAAATACTTTTTTTGCATATTTATAAATTTTACGTTTTAAGAAAGTAAGTGCCTGTGGCAAAATAAACGCTATTATAAACACCTCAAAACGTTGTATTTTACAGGGGTTTAAAATAGTGATTATGTATACTCTACTACTTATGAATGGTTGTTTTAATATTCGTGATGCTTTCCGTGCAATAAAACAACGTTCATTTCTTTGAAAATATTGTATAAATGGAGCGAAATAGTTACAAATAAAAAAGCGTCAAATCCTGTTTAAAGGATTTGACGCTAATTAAATTAGTTAAAAGTGCCCAGAGGGGGAATCGAACCCCCACGCCCGAGGGCGCTAGATTTTGAGTCTAGTGCGTCTACCAGTTCCGCCATCTAGGCTACATAAAAAACGTTTTGACAACCGTTTCTTTCTATTGCGGTGCAAAGGTACGCAGTTTTTCTAATATACGCAATAGGTAGCGTCGTTTTAAATAAAATATTTTTAATTTCGCCCAATCCGCATCGCCTAAACCGTGTGCATTATCTGTATTAAGTAATTCATTTACAGTAAGATATAATGATGTTTCAAAGGTTTGTATTTCTTTATTTATTTTAAAAAAAATTTCTTCTTGATAATCAAACTCCAACTCCATTAAGGCTTCATTGATGTCCATCATGTCTAAAAGGAAGGATTGTGGTAGCGCGTTTTTGCTCTCCTCGCCAAGCACTCCTTTTTCCGAAAGAATATAATGCAGTCTTTTCTCATCGTCCGACAAAATTTCATACATTTTATTGTTTAAAGTTGCTTCTTCCAATACCGTATCTTGCTCGGTTTGATGCGTGTTGAAGTCGGGGTGAAGCACACGGCTGCGTTGCAGAAAACGTTTGCGCAAGTTTTGTTTATCTAAACGAAACTGCACGGGAATATCGTAAAAATCGAAATAAGAAAACATAAAAAATTAAGAATAAAATTAAGAAAAACGTAACTGTTTAGATTGTTTGTGGTTTAATAACGCAGAGAGGTTTTTTAAACGCAGAGAGGTTTTTTAAACGCAGAGAGGTTTTTTTAAACACAGAGTCTGTAAAGTTCCGTAGAGCTTCCAGAGTGGGGTTTAAAAGCGCACACAAAAGGAGTTTAAACAGCATACCTAAGAAATTATGAAAACACAAGCAATTTTTCGGCTTCGCCGCTTGAAAATAAAGGAATGGAGGAAACGTTATTAATAATATGTTCCATAAATTCGGTTCGCGGAATATTGTAGGCACCGAGTGAGCTTAAGTGAGCTGTTTCACTCTGACAATCGATGAGCGTGAAGTTTCGGGTGGCAAGCCATTGCGCGAAAGCGATAAAACCAAATTTTGACGCATTGCTGATAGTTGAAAACATAGATTCTCCTGAAAAAACGGTTCCGAGAGCTACGCCATACAATCCGCCAGCTAATTTGCCGTCTTGCCAAACCTCTACCGAGTGCGCCCAGCCTTTCAAATGCAAGTCGTAGTAGGCTTTTACAAAGTCTTCGGTTATCCACGAGCCGCCCTGCCCGTTCCGTTCAATCAGCGCACAATGCTGTATTACAGCCAAAAAATCGTGATTTAGTGTCACTTTAAATGCCTTTCGACGAAATAACTGTCGCATCGTTTTTGAAATATATATTTCTTGGGGGCGCAGCACAAAGCGCGGGTTTAAGGCAAACCAAAACGCAACGCCGCCTTCCGAATACCACGGAAAAACGCCGCTTCTATAGGCTACAAGCAATCTATTGAATGATAAATCGCCGCCGATGGCCAAAAGCCCTTGCTCATCAGCTTCTTCAACCGACGGAAAATGCAGCGAATATGGATTTAAAAAATGGATAAAATGAAACAGTTAAATGGTGGAATTAGAATAGTGTTATTATTTTTACTTTTAATGTTAAAAAATTTGCCAAACTTTGCGCAAAGATAGCGTATTAAATTTTATTTTTCTACGATTTTTTGTACCTGTTTAGCATATCTTTATTTTTAAGGAAAGGCACTTTAAATAGACGGGGACAATATCCATAGTAAATTAGGTGATTTTAACGAAGTTTTAAACACCTCTTGTGCGCTCTTTTATCCAGCTGGCTCTACGAACCTTTGCGTTTAAAAAACTGCCTGCGTTTAAAAAACTGGAGGAATTAATACGTGGGTACGATGCACCCTGACGCGCTTTCCTTTCTTTCTACTACTACAAATACTTCGGTGCTACTGCACCTTGCAGCCGTTCGCATCAACGACCCTGCGTGACTTATTTGCCTAACAGTATTAACTTTAAGTTTAAAAAAATATCCTATTTTTTTACTTTGCAAATGGCATTTTGCCTCTCCTTATTAAAAAATATATCAACGCAAACACCAGATAATTAATTTATGTTAACAACAACATCGTTCAAAACAACACCGTTCAAAACAACATCGTTCAAAACAACATCGTTCAAAACAACACCGTTCAAAACAACACCGTTCAAAACAACATCGTTCAAAACAGGAGCATTTTTTAAGCCGCCTGCTTTGAAATCCGTTTTTTTACATGCGGCACTTCTTACGGCATTTTCTGTTGTTTTTATGCTTTCGGCAAACGCACAAGAAGCTAAAACGGAGGAAACAAAGGGTAAATTTTCGGGCAACGCACAATTAAATTACAACTTTTATGACCGCGATTCCACGATAGGTGCGACGGGTTTGCTCTACGACCATGCGAAATCGGGCGGCGAAGGCTGGGTTAATTTGAGCTATTCGCAAGGCACATTTGAAGTAGGAACGCGTCTCGACCTTTTTCAAAATTCCCAGCTCCACCTACCTGGAAGCCCTTATTCGGGGCAAGGTATCGGCTTGATTTATGTGAAAAAACAAATTAATAACCTGACGCTCACGGCGGGAAATTTTTACGAACAGTTTGGTAGCGGCGTTGCGTTGCGAGCGTATGAAGACCGCGCACTCGGCATCGACAACTCGCTTTTCGGGCTGCGTGGCTCGTATAAATTGAGCGACCGTTGGCAAATAAAAGCCTTGGCTGCCGTGCAGAAAGACTTGTTTACGTTTTATTCGCCAGCCGTCAAAGCGGCAAATATAGAGGGCAGTTTTGGGTTTAAAGATTCGGTGAAAGCCGCAACCGAAAGCCTTGTTTTTATGCCAGGTGCCTCTATCGTCAATCGCACGTTAGACGAAACGACCATGAGCGATTTGGTGTCGAATATCAATACGCTTGACCTCGCCAAACGGTTTGTGCCAACGTATAATGAATACGTTTTTCAAGGATATAACACCATGCAGTATAAAAATTTTAGTTTATACACCGAATACAATTATAAAACCCAAGAAGCAATCCGCGACGTGCAGGGCAATTTGATGAGCAAACCAGGTAGCGTTTTATTTGGCACCATAGGGTATTCTAAAAAAGGTTTTGGTATCAATGCACAGTACAAACGCACCGAAAATTTCTGGAATCGCATTACGCCAAACGAATCGCGCTCGATGGCCGCCAAATCAATGCTCGGCTTTTTGCCGCCGACAAGCCGCCAAAACTCGCTGCGTTTACCCGCTCGGTATGTGGCGGCTTCGCAGGAAATAAGCGAACAGTCGTTTCAAGCCGACCTTATCCTTTCGCCAAACGACGAACTTTCGTTTAATTCAAATTATTCGAAAATGACAACCCTCGACGGCGCAGAGTTGTACCAAGAGTTGTACCAAGATTTTACTATCAATAAAGGTAAAAATGAATATTCGGGCGGTATTCAATTGGTGGATTATAATATCGACTTTTTCCAAAACAAGCCAGGCAAACCGACGGTGCGCACCTTCACGCCGTTTTTTGAATACACGCGCCGCATCAATCGCAAACAATCGTTTCGAACCGAATTGCAGTATTTATTTACGGATAGAGACAAGCAATTATTTCCGTTTTTATTGAAAGATGCGAACCGTTCTTTAGAAAAACAGGATTTCGGCGACTGGGCTTTTGCGCTTGTGGAGTTCAATATCGCCCCAAATTGGTCGTTTGCGGTAAGCGATATGTATAATATCAAGCCTACACAAGGCGATGCGCGGCATTATCCCAACGTTTTTATGTCTTATACCAAAAAAACAACTCGATTTACCCTTGCTTACGCAAAACAGGTAGCTGGCATTGTATGCACGGGCGGCGTTTGCCGATACGAACCCGCATTTAGCGGCGCACGTTTTGGTATGACAACTTCTTTTTAGGAACGTGTAAATGATAACCAAGTTATCTTTTACCTATTCCTAAGCCCCTTATAAAAAAGCATCGCAACCTATCAACGGTGGCGATGCTTTTTTTGTGAATAATGGCTTTCTTACCAATAAAAAAACGACTATGGCATAGGTCGCGTTATTTCGGAGTTTTTTCCTTTTGCGTTTTTCAATTCTTCTTGTGTGTAGAAGGGGGCTTGTTCCATCACATGAATAAGAGAATCGCGATGATGGTCATAAACGGGGAGTTGTGTTTTTGAGAGGGGGTCGGCTTTGGGCAGTTTTTCTTTTAAATGATCTACTTGAACGCCGTTCTTCCAAAGATGGAAACAGACGTGTGGTCCTGTGGCTAACCCAGTTTGTCCGACATAGCCGATGACATCGCCCTGTTGCACTTTTGTGCCAGGCTTAATGCCCTTTGCGAAG